>CAYXXW010000162.1:0-6659 GCA_964469115.1 uncultured Melioribacteraceae bacterium | reverse complement strand
CAAAATTTTGCTGCAGATTTAAGATTCATTTATTTATTCTCTAAAAAGGCTGGTTTTTGGTTTATTAATACAAGTAAAGGCAAGGCAAAAATTGATTTACAATTTGAAAATGTCTTTAATAAAAATTCATGAAAAACTAGTTTGTCATAAATGCTCTTAACATTACCTATGATTTTATTCTTGATTTCGATAATTTTACTATTATATTACCTTGATGAATTAGAATTTTTCAAAAAAATAAAATAAAAATATGACAGATTTTGAAAGTAATGTAAAATCTTTAGTAAACCTTAATGCATTAGCAAAGAGTATTTTTTCAGAAACTATTGAGATGGGATTTAATTCGAATGATTATGTAAAGCTTATGAATGAAATTTTAGATATGACAATGAAAAGTGAAATAAGCCCTACAAATAATACTGAAAGTGAAGAAAAAAATTTTCAGTTAAAACGCGATTTACCCATAACAACAGATCACTTAATTATCAGGGATTACAATTCTGCAACTGATAAAAAAGTAATAGTTAAATGGTTTGAAGAAGAAAATAATAAACTATTTCTCCTTTCCACTACTGCTAAAAGTAATTTGGAGATAGACACAATTGTAAATAATGAAAGAAATCTTTTTGCAACAATCACCCTTCTCAACAAAACTCCTATTGGACTGCTTGCCTTAATCAATATAGATAGAAAAAATTCCAAAGGCGAAATGAGAAAGATGATTGGGGAAGTAAGTGAAAGAGGTAAGGGATATGCTAAAGAAGCTACTAAACTATGGCTTAAGTATTGTTCCGAAGTTTTAGATATTAATAAAATTTATATCAATACAATTGAGACGAATATTAAAAATATCACTATTAACAGACACCTTGGGTTCCAAGTTGAAGGTTTACTTAAAAAAGAATGTGTTATAAATGATGTTGAACACGACATTCTTAGAATGGCTTACTTTAAAAATCCATAATTTTCTTCGATCATTAAACATGTCTTAGTTATAATTTATTAAAATGAATAAAAAATTTAAGGAGCAACTATGTGCGGTATAGTTGGATATATTGGAGATAAAAATTGCATACCATTACTTATTGAAGGATTAAAAAGATTAGAATATAGAGGTTATGATTCAGCCGGTATAGGATTTATTGATGCAAATAATGAAACTAGAAATATTAAGGTTAAAGGTAAGGTTGCTGAGTTAGAAGCAGCTTTTAATGGAAACGGTCACACCGCATTAATTGGTATTGGTCATACTAGATGGGCAACTCACGGAATCCCGAATCAAATAAACGCACATCCGCACTCAAACAAAGAGGGAACACTTCTTCTCATTCATAACGGAATTATTGAAAACTTTGGTGTTTTAAAGAAGGCTCTTATAAAAGACGGGTATGAATTTTACAGTGATACGGATACTGAAGTACTTGTAAATTTAATTGATAAAAATGTAAAAGAAAGAGGCGATCTTTTCCAAGGTGTTAGATTTGCGCTAAATGAAGTAGAAGGTACCTACGGAATTTGTGTATTTCACAAGGATTATCCAGATCAAATAATAGCCGCAAAAAATGGATCACCATTGGTTATTGGAATTGGAGATAATGAAAACTTTATTGCTTCAGATGTAAATGCACTTATTGCTCATACAAGTAAGGTTGTATATTTAGAAGATCATGAAATGGCCTTGATCACAAAGGATGGCTTTAAAGCAAAGACAATTTTTGATGAAAAAATTAAGAAAGAAATTCAAGAAGTAAAATTAACTCTTGAGGAAATAAGTAAGGGCGGTTATGAGCACTTCATGCTTAAAGAGATCATGGAGCAGCCCGAATCATTGCGTAACTCTATGCGCGGACGTTTACTTGAAGATGATGGAATATCTAAATTAGGCGGATTGTCAGGTTATATAGATAGAATTGCACTTTCTAGAAGAATTATTATTACTGCTTGCGGAACCTCATGGCATGCTGGTCTTGTCGGCGAATATATGCTTGAGCAATACACAGGCATTCCAGTTGAAGTAGAATATGCCTCAGAATTTAGATATAGAAACCCAATACTTTCATCCAATGATACAGTTATTTTTATTTCTCAGAGCGGTGAAACCCTTGATTCATTAGCTGCATTGAAGGAAACGAAAAGAAGGGGAGCATTGACCATAGGCTTGGTAAATTCAGTAGGAAGTTCAATTGCACGAGAAACCGACTGCGGTGTTTATCTACATGCCGGTCCCGAAATTGGTGTTGCCTCAACAAAAGCATTCACATCTCAAGTTGCAGTTCTGGCTTTGATTACTTTGTTAATTGGTCGAAGAAAAATTACAAGTCCGCAAGATGGAATTAACATAATAAAAGAATTAAAACTCATACCGGAAAAGGTTGAAAGAATTCTGCAATTAAATAATGAAATTGAAAAAATTGCCAATCATTTTGTTGATGCTGATAATTTCCTTTATTTGGGAAGAGGTTATAATTTCCCCGTTGCATTGGAAGGTGCACTTAAATTAAAAGAGATATCATACATTCACGCAGAAGGTTATCCTGCCGCTGAAATGAAGCATGGACCTATTGCATTAATTGACGAAAATATGCCAGTTGTTTTTCTTGCCCCAAAAGATTCTGTTTATGATAAGGTGATTAGCAATATTGAAGAAGTTAAAGCACGTGGCGGAATACTAATTGCCATTGCCAGTGAAAATGATAATGAAATTGATAACTTAGTAGACTACTCAATTAAGATACCAACCACATTAAGGATGCTTATGCCGATCTTAAATGTTGTTCCATTGCAGTTGTTGTCATACCATATTGCAGTTAAAAAAGGATTGAATGTAGATCAGCCGAGGAATTTAGCAAAAAGTGTAACAGTAGAATAATAGTTCTGCAAAAACAGTCCAGTCTTCATTTTCAGAAGTGAAAAATATCACTTCTGAAAATCGTATTTTTTTAGTAACTTTCCTACTTAAAATCAATTATTATTTTTACAAAAAGTAACATATTTTAATAAAATTGAATTATTATACATATTATTGCATGAAACAAAATAAGAGGTTATTATGTCCAAGAAAAATATTCTAATTATGGGTGCTGCTGGTCGTGATTTTCATAACTTTAACGTCTATTTCAGAGACAATGAAGATTACAATGTTGTTGCATTTACTGCAACTCAAATTCCAAATATAGATGGAAGAATGTATCCACCAGAACTAGCAGGCAAATTATATCCGGATGGAATTAAAATTTACGACGAATCTGAATTAACAGATTTGATTAAAAAATATAAAGTAGATGAAGTTGTTTTTTCATACTCAGATGTTCCGTTTAATTATGTAATGACTAAAGCTTCTATTGTTAATGCTGCAGGTATCTCATTCAGATTATTAGGTGGTGAAGAGACAATGATTAAAAGTACCAAACCTGTCGTTTCAGTTCTAGCTGTTCGTACAGGATGTGGAAAGTCTCAAACATCCCGAAAAATTGTAAAAATTTTACGCGATGCAGGTAAAAAAGTTGTGGCAATCCGTCACCCAATGCCTTACGGTGATTTAGTAAAACAAAAAGTTCAAAGATTTGCAACACTTGAAGATCTTAAAACACACGAATGTACAATTGAAGAAATTGAAGAATATGAACCCCACATTGCTTTAGGTGGAATTATTTATGCAGGTGTTGATTATGAAGCAATAGTTAGAGAAGCTGAGAAGGAAGCTGATGTAATTCTATGGGACGGCGGAAATAATGATATGTCATTTTATAAATCAGATGTTACTTTCACGGTAGTTGATCCGCATAGACCGGGACACGAATTAACTTATTACCCTGGCAACACAAGTCTAAGAATGGCTGATGCAGTAGTTGTAAATAAAATAGATTCTGCATCTCCGGAAGATATTTTAACTGTAATAAATAACTCTAGAGAAGTTGCACCTAATGCCACAATTATTGAAGGCGCATCACCATTAACTGTTGATCATCCTGAACTAATCAGAGGAAAAAGAGTTCTTGTTGTTGAAGATGGACCAACTTTAACTCACGGTGAAATGAAATTTGGTGCCGGAACTGTAGCTGCTCAGAAATTAGGGGCAAAAGAAATTGTTGATCCAAGACCATTTACTGTAAAAACAATCACTGAAACTTATGAGAAATATCCGAATATCGGAATTCTACTTCCGGCAATGGGATATGGTGAAGCTCAAATGAAAGATCTAGAAGATACTATAAATAATGTCGATTGCGATTCTGTTGTAATAGGAACTCCAATTGATTTGGGTAGAATATTAAAGATTAATAAACCTTCAACAAGAGTTATGTATGAACTTCAGGAAATTGGAGCAAATACAGTCGAATCAGTTTTAAAAGAAAAAGGCATAATATGAAAAAAAAACTAGCTGTAATTGCTCTTGGAGGTAATGCCTTACTCAGAGGAAATGAAGCCGGAACAATTGATCAACAAGAAAAAAATACATTCGATACATGTAAGCAGTTGGTTGATTTAATAAAGAAAGATTATAATATAATCATAACTCACGGTAATGGTCCGCAAGTAGGAAATATCCTTCTAAGAAATGAAGCTGGTTTTGATAAGTATAAAATTCCTCAGATGCCTATGGATATTTGTGTAGCCGATTCTCAAGGTGGAATTGGCTACATGATTGAAAGAATGATGAGAAATGTTTTAAATGAAGCAAAGATCAAAAAAAATGTTGTTACATTAGTCACTCAAGTTTTAGTCGATAAACATGATCCCGCATTCGAAAATCCTACTAAACCGGTTGGGGCATTTTATCTAAAAGAAGAAGCTGATCTCCTTTCAAAGAAAAATAATTGGGTATTTAAAGAAGACCCAAGAAAAAGGGGATGGCGCAAAGTGGTTGCATCACCAACACCAATCAAAATTTTGAACCAAACAGTAATTAAACAATTGGCAAAAAGCGGAAAAATAGTAATTGCAGTCGGTGGTGGCGGTGTACCAGTTTATAAGCATGAAAATGGCTTCCTGGAAGCTATTGAAGCAGTAATCGATAAAGACCTTGCTTCATCAGTTTTGGCTACTAATATTGGAGCCGATGTATTTTATATTCTGACAGATATTCCTAAAGTATATATTAATTTTAATAAAAAAGATCAGAAAGCACTAAATTCCTTAAAAATAAGTTCTGCCCAAAAATACCTTGAAAGAGGAGAGTTTGGTGCTGGAAGCATGGGTCCAAAAATAAGAGCTGCAATTTCTTTTACCCAATCGAGTGGAAATGAAAGTGTGATTACTAATACAGAAAGTCTTCCAATAAAAGGTTGCGGGACTAGAATATCTAAATAATTATCACAATTAATTAACTAATTAAACTATTTACAAACTACATTAGTGTAGTGATATTGTGATACAGTTTATTTTACTTCGTTTTCAATGCCAATCAAGTTCTCGATCCAAAATCCAAGTTAAGTTCATTTCTTACCACTTATATGGGTTGAATTATTTTGAGTTTTCAAAGTACGGGACAAACTTAAAAATTGAAATAATTGCCGGAATAACTAGTTTCTTAGGAACAATGTATATTATTATAGTAAACCATGCAATAATTTCCAACACAGGAATGCCATTTGGCGGAGTATTAACTGCAACTATTCTTGTCAGTGCATTCAGTAGTATTATGATGGGAATTTATGCAAAGAACCCAATCGTTGTAGCTCCGGGTATGGGATTAAACGCATTCTTTACTTATTCGGTAGTTCTTAGAATGGGAATTAAATGGGAGGTTGCTCTAGGTGCTGCTTTCTGGTCGGGAATAATTTTTCTGCTCTTATCAATTTTTAAGATTAGAACAATGATAGTGCAGGCAATCCCAAAGCAAATACGATATGCAATTTCAGCCGGAATAGGTTTATTTATTACATTTATTGGATTTGTTAATGCAAAATTTATTGTAGATAATCCTGCTAATTTGGTTTCAATTGCAAAAATGGATGCAATAATAGTTACTTTTTTAATTGGTTTATTTTTTACCTCAATTCTTGTGATTAAAAGATTAAAAGGCGCCTTGATTTTGGGAATTATTGTAACAACCATTTTAGCAATTCCCATTGGCAGATTCTATGGTGACGCATCTGAAATTAATTTTTGTGTTTCAACATTGGTTACATGGAAAGGAATAGTTTCAATGCCCGATTTTAGTGTTCATTTTTAAACTTAATTTTGTAGAATCATTAACCTTTGCTTTATTTCCGGTAGTTTTTGCATTTCTCTTTACAGATATGTTCGATTCACTTTAAACTTTTATTGGCGTTGTCGAAGCTGCAGATTTGGTTGATGAAGATGGTGAACCAAGAAATATAAGAAAATCACTTATTGTAGATGCGGTCTCAACAACAATTTCCGGTCTCTTCGGGACTAGTTCAGGTACAAGTTATATTGAATCCGCAACCGGTGTTGAACAAGGCGGACGTACTGGAATGACAGCAGTTGTAACCGGATTACTGTTTTTGCCATTCATGTTTTTATCACCAATTCTTTCAATAGTCCCTGCAATTGCAACAGCTCCTGCTTTAATTTTGGTAGGAGTTTTTATTATGAAACCAGTGGTAAAAATTCATTGGTCAAAATTTGATAATGCAATACCAGCATTTTTAGGCATGGTTTTAGTTCCGCTGACTTACTCAATTACACAAGGT
>CAYXXW010000161.1:0-6683 GCA_964469115.1 uncultured Melioribacteraceae bacterium | reverse complement strand
CCATTCATTATCACCGAAATGGTTTAGATCTCTTACTCTTCCTTCGTGAGTATCAATATTCCACTTAATGCTTGTAGTATTATTTTTGCCTTTGTTATAGATTTCATAAAACGCATTGTAAATGCCATCTGAGTTCTTTCCATAAAATATATAACCACCGTTTTCATCACTATTTGGGTCAACATTTGTGTATTTAATATCTGCGGTGCTGTCAACAGGATTTCTATGCCACTCAATTCCAATCCATGGAGTAGGATTATTTGGTTCATGGAAAATTGTCCAAGTTCCTTCAGTTACAGCTAAATCTGATTGTCCAGAAAACCACAAGAAATCTGTAAATTGGGTGCCCTTTGAAATATACATTTCCCAAGTTACACCATCATTATCAACATTTGCATAAAGTGAGGCAGTATGATTCACGCCTCCCAACGGAGCAAAGTTGTACGTCCACATCCACTGACCATCTTCTTGTTGTTCTGCTTCATGATTAAATGATTCGATAAATGCAGAAACAGGGATAACCATTCCAACTTTTACAAGCGTTTGCCAAAAAACACCGTTTAGATACGAATAGCCCCAATGATTCTTTGTTGCAGAAGTATCTGTAAAATTACTTTCACTTACTTTAGGTAATGATACCGTGTTTGGAAAATTATCAAATTCCATCTGAAATGAAGCAACAGGCGGAACTTCAGGAGGTGTATCAATTGGATTGTTTACGTTATCGTCTTTACACGAAAAAATTAATATGCTAAAAATTATCAGCAATATTTGCCAGCTGAGTTTATTAGAACTTTTCATTTTCTATCTCCACATACTTTATTAATATATTATCAATTTCACATAGGTCATGCCAAATGAAATTTGGTAAATACTTAAAAATCACTAATTCTAATTAATAAGAATTAACAAGTTAATTATAATCGAACAATGTCACTAAAAATGAATCTATAAAATTTCATCTCAAAAATTGTTTAAATCAAACTTTAATTCTTTCTTTAACTTTATAAAGGAACTCTTTATTCCGGGAGATAGTGTCTCGGTAAAATGTGTTTGTGTTAAAGGCTCAATTTCATTGGTTAACTCGGGATATTTTTTGGCAATTTTTACCAAAAATCTGAAAGCAACTATTCTCACTCCCGGACTCTTTAAAATATCTTGCCAAATTTTTGTGCAGATGTCAAACAATACAGCTTCTTGATTTTCATTAATATTTAGTTTTTCTAAAACTCTTAACCATTCTCGTTGGTGACCTTCAGTGCATTGCGGTAATAATTTTAAAATTGATGAAACTTTATTTTGAAGACGGTTGTCATTTTTAACCATAATTTGATTAAGAAGCCATGCACCTCGCCAAGCTTGAGGCTGATTATTAGTTATTGCAATATTATATAAATTTTTAAATTGATTAGGATTCTTCTCCAGAAAAGAAACGAGTTCATCTTTTGAAAATTTGTTTTCTAAAAGGGATTCAATATTTTCTAATCTAGCTTTGAGGTTGCGAGGTTCTTTCAAATTCCTATCCGGTTATTTTAAAATTAGATTCTTCAACTGAAATTCATGTCTTATTTGATGCATTACAGCATGCTCTAGCATTGCATCAATACAATAATTAACTCCCCAATTTGAAGTATAAGTTGGGGTGTAAAATTTTTCTTCTTCAATATCAGAAAGTGGGGACCTCCATTTTTCTAAAATGTGATTAATGTATTCATCTGCATTCTTCGCAAGTAATTCCGGTTCTGGCAGAATGTTGGGGTTTGGAAGTTTTAATTTTTCGTAAATCCAATTCATATAATTACCGGCAGATCTTAAAACATGTCGTAAAAGAGTATTTAACGATTCATAATCGGGATCTTTAGTTCTGGGTAAAATAACCTTCTTAGAATAAGATAGTTTCCATGTTTCATAAAAGGCTAATAAATGTTTTTCATGAAGTACAACTAGAGAATGAGCGCCTTTATATTTATAGCTTAGTAATTCTTTGTTTAGCATAAAGTTATTTAATTTCCATAAGTCGTTAATTTTGAACGATATCTATAAACGGCATTCCCAGAAGTAATGTAAAGTGATTTCCCATCTTCATCACCCCAATTGCAATTTGTTGTTTGCCCAGGCACTTCAACAATTTCTAATAAAGTACCGTCATTTTCAAAAATCCAAACCCCTACTGAGCCAGCCACAAATAGTCTTCCATTGGAATTAATTTTTAGTCCATCCCCACCGCCATTTGGTTCCATTTTTGCAAATAATCTTTTATTTAAAATTGTTGTATCAACAACATCCCAAACAAAAATATCTTTAGTTCCGGAATTGGTCACATAGAGCAGTTTTTCATCTGGTGAAAAGGCAATTCCGTTAGGTCTTCTCAAAGAATTATCTAATAAATGCAAATCACCATTCTTACTTAGTCTAAAAATCCCATAAAAACCTAATTCTTCTTGATCGGCATCTATCCCATAAGGAGGATCAGTGAAAAAAATCGAGCCATCAGATTTAACCGCAATATCATTTGGACTGTTTAATTTTTTTTCGTTGTAATTTTCAGCTAAAGAAAACTCCCTTTCATCAGCATAAATCTTTGCCAACCTCCTTTTTCCATGCTGAGCCAAAAGCAAGTTTCCGTCAATGTCTATAGCTAATCCGTTTGAGTGTCCTGAAGGTTCTAAAAATACAGAAAGACCATCTTTTTCATTCCATCTATAAATTTTATTTGCCGGAATATCACTAAAAATAATAGCTCCATCTTTCCAAACCGGACCTTCAACAAATTGAAAACCATTTGCAACTTTTTCTAATTGAGCGAAATTGGGTTCAGTGATTGCGAAAAGAATAAACAAAAAAGAAAAAGATAGACGTCGAAAATTACCATTCATAAAATGTTTCCTTTAATAATTTTTATAAGTATCTAATTTATGTAAACTAGCTTTGTATTAAATTAGCCCGCTTGTTCATAAGCTTCCTTTAACCAGCTCAGAACTTCTTTATCAACTTCTTTTTGATTAGATAATTTTACTCGATTTGTACACATTGTCCCAAACGGACCTGAATTTTCCAATCTGCCTTTAATACTTTTATCTTTCAACTTTAACCCTAAATCAATTCTGGTTTTTGTGCTTGGCTGAACAAGTGCAAATTGTCGTTTTCTTCTTAAACTTACGGCAACTTTTTTGGGTGCAATTTCAATATCATTCCCAAATTTTGATATTTCAGAAATTATTTTTTTATATATAGGTTTTAAGTTTTCTTTGCCACTGTATTGATCTGCAACAAGATCACCTTGGTTGTCTACGGAGCCAGCATCTGCTTTCCTTAATTTCATTGAAACTAAATTTGCGTAACCATGAGTAAATCCATATTTCCCTTTTAAGAATTTTAAGATATCGCCATGTTTTTCCAGTTTCTCTTTTCGTAAAATTTTTATCCACTCTTCAAGGGACTTCCCAAATTTTATCTTAATATTATCTATCATTGTTTGATCGGCTTTTTCCATTATTTCTTCCTTTCTGTTATGTTGAAAATTATGAAAATGCTTTCAAGAAATGTTATGTTTGTAACTTATAAAAATGATTTATTAATATAAAGTGAAATAAAATATGAAAAATATACAAAAGCTAGTTTTACCCGGATTAGTAGTTTTAATAATTGCAATTCTCTACTTTTCTTATTTTGCTCCAAGTGATGAGTTGGGAAGTTTTGCACGACTTGATCCTAACAGTAATGCATCTGTCCCCATTATTGTTAAGTTAGTTAAAGAAAAAGGTGTGCAAAGAACTCAAGAAGGCAGTTATATTTTTTATGTGCTTGATGGGGATAACAAGGAAATGCTAATCACAGGATTAAAAGACTTGCCTCCTGGAATGAATGATACAAAGTCGATGGTAGTAACAGGACACTTATCAGGCAAAGATGCGTTTCACGCCCACGGAATTGAGTTAAGGAATTAATTTGTTTTTGATTTAAATACTCAAAATCTTAAAACTATTAAAACCTCCAAGGTTTAAGCAGTTTACAAGGAAGCAAACCTTGGAGGTTTGTCAATTATTTCATTTAGAGAAAAATTTTTACCTTCAACTTTCTTTTTGGTAATACGTCAAACAGGTATTAGAAAAGAGAGTATGTTAGATTACAACATGCCATATCATGTATTAGAAGAAGAAGAGGATTATACGTTTATTCCAAAGTTATCATTTAAATCTTTTGGGGAGGCAAAAGATTTTGTTCGGTTTTGTCCAAAACCTAATTTAATTATTGTTAAAACCAGAGAACTAAAAAATTACTTTTTAGAATTAGAGTATAAGAATAAAGAGCTTTAAACGATGTAATTATTTGCCATCAAGTTAAATTGTTTTATTTGATCATCAATCCATTTTCTATCTTTACATAATTCTTTAGCCATTATTTCTGCAACAATGGGTGCCACTTCTAAACTTGCTTTGGCATTTTTCAGTAATAAACGAGTTCGTCTGGAAAGAAAATCATCCACACTTCTTGCCATTTCATTTCGCACTGCCCAAACAACTTCGCCTTTGACAGTTGTAAATTTTGGATGAAGCAATTCTTTATATGAATTATCTTCTCTTATTAGTTCTTGTATAGCAATAGCATCAGAGCCGTAAATCTCTAAATCTCCAAACTCTTCAGCGTGACTATGATAACCGTGAATTCTCAACTCTTTCGTAACTGCCTCTTCATGATCAAGTTGGGCAAGCAGAATAGCTTGATCAACCGTATCTTCAGCCATCTTCCGGTATGTAGTCCACTTTCCACCGGTGATAGTAAGAAGTCCAGAGCGTGAAATATTTAATGTATGATCTCTTGAAATTGCAGCTGTATTTTCAACGTCGCCACTTTTTACCAACGGCCGTAAACCTGCAAAAACACTTAGAATATCTTTTCGTGTTGGATCTTTTGTTAAATATCGAGCAGTGTGAGAAAGTAGAAATTCAATTTCCTCTTCCATTGGAATTGGCTCAAGTAAAAATTCGTCAACCGGTGTGTCGGTTGTCCCAACTAGAATATAATCATGCCAAGGTATTGCAAAGAGGACTCTTCCGTCATCAGTTTCCGGGACCATAATTGCGCTATCGCCGGGAAGAAAAGATTTATCCAGCACAATGTGAACACCTTGTCCGCTCACAATTATATTGCTGCAGTCAGGTTCGTCCATCTTTCTAATTGCATCTGTAAAAACACCTGTTGCATTAATTACAACTTTTGCAGAAAGAGAATACTGTTTCCCCGTTTCAAGATCAACCGCATCTACACCGCAAATCATATCATCATCTTTAATAAGTGAAGTCACTTTCATATAGTTAACCAAAACAGCCCCTTGCTCATAAGCTGTTTCAGCCATATTGATCGATAACCTGGCGTCATCAAACTGTCCATCATAATAGATAACACCACCGCGCAATCCTTCTTGTTCAATTGTTGGAATATGTTTTAAAGTTTCTTCCTTGGAGAGAAGTTTGGATGAACCAAAGCCCTCTTTACCTGCAAGTGCATCATAAAGTTTTAATCCAATTCCATAAAAAGGTCCTTCCCACCAATCATAATTTGGAACAATAAAAGGAAGGTCATGAACCAAGTGAGGAGCATTCCTTCTTAAAACTCCTCTTTCCTTTAAAGCTTCAAGAACAAGTGAAATGTTTCCTTGTTGCAGATAACGAACACCGCCATGAACTAGTTTTGTGCTTCTGCTCGATGTTCCCTTTGAAAAATCAGATTGTTCAAGCAATAGTGTTTTGTAGCCTCTTGAGGCAGCATCAATGGCGGTACCCAAACCGGTAGCTCCTCCGCCGATTATTATGAAATCCCATTTTTCTGTTTCATCAATTTTTCTAAGCATCACATCTCTGTTCACGAAAATCTCCTTTTTAAGGAATTACTTTATCTTTGGCATTCTTAAATAAATTTCCAAGCTCATATTCTTTTTTAAGCCACCAAAGTTTTAGTTTGCTTCTGTCTTTTTCAATAAAATCTGCAAGCAGATTTGAAAATTCCGGTGTTCTTAAATATCCGTATGATTTGTGCGGATTGCGTTCATCACCAACAGAATAATTGTTTTGGATAATTTCATCTGTAGCTCTTACTCCTAGCGAATTTGTATCATAGTCATCGCTTAGATTATAGTTTAGTGCAACGTTATCTTCAAGATCTGTATAATTGACCCAATTCTTTTGAATATTTGGGGGAGTTTGCAGCTTTACAATTTTTGGATGAGAAACCTTCAGTTCCTCGGCGATTTTACTCACAATTACAGGAAAACCAAGAGGGGAACCCATTGTTACAAGTGTCTCGATTTTAATGTTGGGTACTAAAAAATTACAAACATCATAAGCAATTATGGAACCCATTGAGTGAGAGATCAAAAAGATTTCTTTACCCTTGTGCCTTCTTAAAGTTTCGGCTAAACGATTTCTAATTATATCTTTCACCGATTTATAAGATGAGTCATTTACTTCGGGCTGTTCAGAATAATAAATATCTAACTCCTTAAAATATTTTTTGAAAACCATCTCTGAGACAAAATTAAAATTTGAGGAAAGATCCTCATTTAGAAAAATCTTATCCATTTGATCTTCAAGGAAACCCAAGAATTTTTTGCGTTTAGTATTTTGTTTCAACTCAACTAAATTAGTTCCGGGGCGATAAGGTTCATCAATATAATAGGGATTTTC
>CAYXXW010000160.1:0-6686 GCA_964469115.1 uncultured Melioribacteraceae bacterium | reverse complement strand
CAAAACATTGCTTTTATAAGCCCAGATAGCGACATTCTGGCAGAGCACCTAGTGGCCCCTCAGGATATTGGATACTTACATGAAAAAATGCCTGTACTCTTTCAGATAGATGCTTATAATTACAACCAATGGGGACTCGCAACAGGTAACATAATCGATATTTCAAATGAAATACATATGATTAATAGCATACCTTATTTTAAAGTCAGGTGTAGTTTAAATGAAGTTGAATTATCCTTAAAAAATGGCTACAAAGGAAGATTAAAAAAAGGGTTGACAGCTACAGCCCGTTTTAAACTCACAAAAAGAACACTGGCACAATTATTATTTGATAAAACAGAAAACTGGCTTAATCCTAAAATAATAAAGGAGTCATTTTTAAAACCCTCCCTGCATGAACATTAGAGTAAAACAACGCGATACAACAGATTGTGGAGCTGCTTGCCTTGCATCTATTGCAGCACACCATAAACTAAAACTTCCTGTTTCGAAAATACGCCAGTGGGCAGGTACCGATAAAAAAGGGACAAACGCATGGGGTCTTGTAAAGGCTGCTGAAAAAATGGGCATGACCTCTAAAGGAGTGAAAGCTACAATCGAATCCCTAAGTGAAATTCCATTACCAGCCATTGCTCATGTAATTTTAAAAGAAAAATTGCAGCACTATGTGGCTATCTACAAAATAACTGGTTCTTATATAGAAAAAATGGATCCTGGAACAGGAAAACTGGAAAAACAGCCCATCGAGGAATTTAAAGAAGATTGGACAGGGGTACTGGTGTTACTATCACCTTCAGGCAATTTTGTTGCCCGTGATGAAAAGACATCAAATTTTAAACGCTTTCGATATTTACTACACCCGCACAGAAAAACACTTTTGCAAGCATTATGTGGAGCAGCAATTTTTACTATACTAGGTTTGGCAACTTCTATTTATATACAAAAGATTACCGACCATGTACTAATAAATGGTAACCGCAATCTTCTAAACCTGCTAAGTGTTGTAATGATAGTAATTTTATTGTTACAAGTTTTTATAGGTTCGTTTCAAACTATATTGGTATTAAAAACTGGACAACTTATCGATGCCCGTCTCATACTGGGCTACTACAAACACCTGCTAAAATTGCCTCAACGCTTTTTCGATACAATGCGTACCGGCGAAATTGTATCCCGAATTAACGATGCGGTAAAAATTAGGGTTTTTATAAATGATACCATGATAAACTTTATAGTAAGTATTTTTATTGTGGTATTTGCCTTTTCATTAATGTTTATTTACAATTGGAAATTGGCTCTTATTATGTTAGGAGTTATTCCTCTATATAGCGCATTATACATAGCTGTTAACTACCTAAATAAAAAGCGCGAACGTAAAATAATGGAACAGGCTGCCGAATTGGAATCTCAACTGGTAGAGTCGCTAAATTCCGAGAAAACAATTAAACAATTAGGCATTGAAGAATTTGCCAATATAAAAACCGAGACCCGTTTTATATCTTTACTGCACTCAGCATATAAATCAGGTTTAAACTCAGTTTTCTCGGGGAATTCATCTATGTTTATCAGCCGTATTTTTACTATAATACTGCTTTGGGTTGGCAGTTTATTTGTTTTACAACAGGAAATTACGCCAGGCGAACTAATGTCGTTCTATGCACTTATTGGTTATTTTACGGGGCCAGTTTCTGGCTTAATTGGTATGAACAAGACCTACCAGAATGCAACAATTGCTGCTGATCGCCTTTTTGAAATTATGGACCTCGACCAGGAAGAAAACGATGAACTGATTGATGCCCTTACTATAGAAATGGGCGATATTCAATTCAAAAATATTTCGTTTAGTTATGGCACTCGGGTTGATGTTTTCGAAGATTTTAATGTATCCTTTAAAAATGGCGAAATTAGTGCCATTATTGGCGAAAGCGGCTCAGGCAAAACAACCATAGCTGCCCTGTTGCAAAAACTATATCCTTTAAATGATGGAACTATTTTTTTTGGAAACACTAATATTAAACATTTTAGCAACAACAGCCTACGGCAGATGATTGGGATAGTGCCTCAAAACATCGATTTATTTAACGGTAGTATAATTGACAATATAGCCGTGGGCGAGTTTAATCCTGATATGAAAATAGCACTCGATATTTGCACCCAACTGGGGATAGTTGAATTTATCGAAAAACTACCCGCTGGATTTAACACACCTGTTGGTGAACATGGAGCCACGCTTTCGGGAGGAGAAAAACAACGCCTAGCAATAGCAAGGGCATTATACCGTCAACCAAGAATTCTAATATTGGACGAAGCCACATCATCACTCGACAGTGAGGCTGAGCATTATGTCCAACAAACCATAAAACAATTCAAGTCGAAAGGTAAAACCATAATAATTATAGCACACCGCCTTAGTACTGTTTTGTTGGCTGATAATATTGTGGTGCTCGAAAACGGAGAACTAATTGAACAGGGCACACACACCGAATTGTACCAAAAGGAAGGTAAATATTATTCGCTTTGGCAAAAGCAAATTCCGGTCTTCCCAAGCCCTGCCAAAGAGGGTGAAAAAGAATGACAAATTAAAAATCAAATTATTCACGATTAAATGATGAATACACTACAAAAACAAATTGGATTAATCGAACGTATAGACCAGTTAATAAGGCTAAAGGCAACAGGTAGCCCAAAAGAAATGGCAATTAAACTAAAGATTTCCGAATCAACGGTTTACAGAATAATGGACACAATGAAAGGGTTAGGTGCTCCAGTTGAATATAAAACATTCTACCAAAGTTATGTGTATGTTAACGAAGCAAGATTTCATTGTGGTTTTTTAATAAAGGAGCTAAAAGAGGATGAGTACAAAAAAGTAAATGGTGGATTTAGTAAAATGGGTGTTTTTATGCAAGCTTTTTCTGCCACAGTCAGAATTTGAAAGTGATACTAATTATATTAGGTGTTAGGTAAAAAAGATTATACCTAACTATTTGATAATAATTTAAAAATTTTCAATTATGGAAAAAACATTAGATCTTAAAACGCCCGGGGTAGTAGAATTGGGTAAGGAAAAACTGATGGAAGTTGAAGGAGGAGGACCCTTATTAGCTTTTTTGGCTGCCGCTGCCAAATTTGCTGGTGTAGCATTACTTGGTGCTGCAACAGTTGAAATTATTACTGATGGAAGTGCCCAATGTTGGGAGGATTTCAAAACTGGTTATCAAAGTACACAATAAAAAATAACTGAAATGAATACAAAAAACAAACAATTAGGAATTGAATACCTAGGAGAAGATGAACTAAGAAGCATCAATGGAGGTGGACCTGTTTGGGAGTTTCTGGGTAAAGTTGTAGGTACTACAAAGAATGTAATTCAGGATGCATGGGAAGCCTGGGTTAGAGGAAATGAGTATTATCCTGGGATGCACGAAGTATGATGAAGTATCATACTTTTAATCAAATTTTGTATGTATATACACCTCCTTTATTGTGGAGGAGGTGTATATCTTGAGATTGATAAATATAACCGATCAGCTATTTCTTTTAGCATTAAATTTTAATATATTTGGATTAGTTAGTATAAGTTAATTAATTAATCTTCATCGTAGCTGTTTTAAAAACCTAGTCTTAGAATCATTGACTAGTCTTAGAATCATTGAATTATCTCATATGGATGAAAATATGCAAGTCTTAAAAAAGGAGTATGCAATAAGTATTGGATTAAAACATTTGTATTCAAGTATTTTGATGTTTTTACTGATCGTAGTCCTTCTTCTATGTTTTTCCTTTCTATGGGATTATGAAATATTCATACAGGGAGTAACTTATATTATGCATCACCTCAATAGTATTCTTATTGTATTTGGCGGCTTTTTCCTACATCAACTAATACATGCAATATCTGCAAGTTGTTTTACCAAGAAAGGTCTTAATTCAATTAAATTTGATCTCAGATTGAAAACTCTTCCTTATTATCATTGCAATGAACCATTAATGGTCAATCAGTACAGAATTGTACTGTTAATGCCAATTATTAGTTTAGGAATAGTTCCATTGATATTTTCATTCATATCAGGAAATGCTATCATCTTTATTTATGGTTTATTCTTTATTTCTGTATCAAGTACCGATTTAATCCTATTGTTCTTGTTGAGAAGAGCGAAAAAGGAGGATCGTATTTACAGACACCGGAGCAAAACTGGATTTTATATTGAATAGTTTATCTATGGCATTTTGCAGATAACTAATAACTTATATTAGGTTAGACAATAGTTCAATGCTTAAATTGCCGAATATTCATTCAACCGATAACCCAATAATCCATTATTATTACATTATACTCAGCATTCCAATAATAATGAAAGTAATTGTTTAAGAATGCAAGCATTTGATAAACTCTTGCGGTTTCAAAAATATCTTACGAGCGGTGGCAGTTATTTAACATAATGACCAATTATGGGTCTATAGAACAATATTCCTATAATACTTATTATGTTAATCAGGATTCTGTAACTTGTTGAATGCCAGTAAGGGGGGTCTTCTATTTAACTATTGACTTGTATTATCCTATATCGTAACTTGCTGTAATTAACCACAAAACCAACCTATTATGAAAAGAGTAAAGAAGATATTCTTTATACTGCTAAAAATCATTATTGCCTTATATCTTGTAATATGCGTGTTGTTCTATTTCTTTCAGGAGAAGCTAATATTTATGCCTGATAAATTGAGTCAGGATTATGAGTTTAGTTTTGATGGGAAATTTGAAGAACTAAATATTAGCACTAAAGACGGTAAAACACTTAATGGGATACTGTTTAAAGCTCAAAATCCAAAAGGTTTAGTATTCTATCTTCATGGAAATTCAGGTTCTCTTAAGCTTATGGAAGTTTTGGCAACTCCCTTTATAGATCTAAACTATGATGTGTTTATTTTTGATTATAGAGGATTTGGGAAAAGTGAAGGGAAAATTACAAGTCAGAAACAATTCTACTTGGATAATCAGTTAGTCTATAATAGATTATTAGAAGATTATGATGAAGAGAAAGTTATAATCCTGGGGCTTTCAATTGGTTCAGGCCCATCTGCTAAACTTGCATTGGAAAACAACCCCCTATCTCTAATACTATTTGCTCCTTACTATAACTTGACAGATCTATTAAGACATACTTATCCTGGTCTCCCTGGGGTTCTCCTTAAGTATAAATTTAAAACGAATAAGTTTATCCAGCTGTGCAATATGCCTATCTATTTATTTCACGGTGATAATGATAATACAATATATTATGGCTCATCCGTAAAACTAAAGGAAATTGCAAAAGATACAGATAGGTTAATAACACTTAAGGGACAAGACCATAATCCATTAGAATGGGACTCGGCATATATCAAGGAGTTAGAAATAATATTGCACTAATTCTATTGGTCTCCAACTGAACAAATAAATCATTATTGCAAATTGGTTGGTTTACCCAAAGTTATGAAATATAAAGCATAGGCGGAAATAGGTAAATATATATGGAATAAGTGCCTCCCTGGTAATCAGGGGGGCTTTCTTATTGTGTCAAACCTTGTCTAGTCGAAGTTAAGTATCATTTATTTGACTTGCATTAATGTTTAACCTAACTTTATTAGGACATTTCTGTATTTTTTCTTTTCACAAATAAATTTATCCCATGAAAACAAAAAACATAATTTGGCTTATACCATTAATAGTAATGGGTTTAGGATTAGTGCTTACAAATAGTTGTGAAAAAGATGACCCAGTTATTATAACTGTAACCGACATTGATGGTAATGATTACACCTCTGTAATCATTGGTACACAGGAATGGATGGTTGAGAACCTTAAAACCACAAAATACAATGATGGTACGAATATACCTTTAGTTACTGATTTATTTGAATGGCGTGATTTGACCACTGAAGCTTATTGTTGGTACAAAAACGATGCTGCTACTTATAAAACGCCTTACGGCGCTATGTATAACTGGCACGCTGTAAACACCGGTAAATTATGTCCCACAGGCTGGCATGTACCAACTAATGACGAATGGGAAATTTTAGTCGATTACTTGGGAGACTTTGCTTTAGCAGGGGGCAAGTTAAAAGAAATTGGAACTACACATTGGTCAGGCTCAAACACCGGAGCAACCAACGAAACTGGCTTTACAGCGCTTCCAGGTGGCATGCGTACCGAGGATGGTGCATTCTACGCCAATGGAGGCGACGGGTACTGGTGGACTGCCACAGAGTTCAGTACCAGTTCCGGCAGAGGACGGGGCATGGGTTCCGATTACAGCGATGTTGGCTATGTCTATAGCTACAAGGAGTCTGCGTTCTCTGTCCGTTGCGTAAGGGATTAATTTGCCTGCCTGCAGTATGCAGGCTTACCCAAAGCTACAAAATTGCCAGGAATTGGTCGTAATGTTTTCAACATGCTTCCAATAATAAAAAAATACGCCCGTAACTCACTGAATTACAGGCTTATAATATTTACTTTGTAGCGGAGGCAGGTTGCTCACTTCGTTCGCGTTCCTGTTAGGTTAACAGCCCAAAGAAAAGCCTGCCACGTTCCACGTGGCCTTTTCAATTCAAAAACCATAATTCAAAATTCGTCAATCGTAATTCAATCAGGATTACTCGCTACGCTCGTGATCCTGATCGGGGGAGCTTAACAACGAAAAGCC
>CAYXXW010000159.1:0-6713 GCA_964469115.1 uncultured Melioribacteraceae bacterium | reverse complement strand
CAAATAAATGGTGAAGGTATAAATCAATTAGGTTTTCATGCTGGCATATCTTTCCCGCTCGGTTTGGAAAACACAATAGATATTGGTTTGATGTATGGAATTAGGGGTACTAAGGATTCAAATTTGGTTAAAGAAAATATTTTTCAAGCTTCGTTTTCAATAAATTTTGGTGAACTTTGGTTCATAAGAAGAGAGTTGTAAAAAAACATAAGGAGAATTAAATTGAAATACTTTAGAATGCTACTATCCTTAATATTACTTTTAAGTTTAGGTCTTGTAAGTAATGCACCAGCTAACAATAATCTATCTATCCCATCAGATAGTGTTAATATTATGGTTGAAGCCAGTTTATTTTTTGAAGCTTATAAGAATAAGCAGTATGAAATGTGGACAATTGAAAAAGGCTTTAATGTAATAAATAATGAGCCAAATTTTCAGAACAACAAATATACAATTTATAGAAAAATAGATAAAGTAATATTCGAAGTTCATAATGATAGTACAATTTCAGAAGAAACAATAGAGGTATTAGCTGATACTGCTCTCTATCTTTATGATGTAGCAATTCAATATGACCCCGACTATGAAGGCACATGGCTTGTTAAAAAAGGTTATATCTTAAACGAGTGGAAAAATGTTGAACCTGCAGTTGCGATTGAAGCTTATGAGATAGGATTTAATTCTGGTAAAGAAGTAATAAATGAAGTTTATTATTTGGATAAGCTTGGAACTTTATACCTCGATAATATGAGTGATGAAAATGATTATAAGATGAAAGCCCTAGATGTTTATCTTAAACTCTCTGATATGGAACCTGATAATGGTAGATGGCCGGCAAAAGTTGCAAGTTTAGCAGAAGATGAAAATCAACTAAAAGGCTTTATGCAAAAAGCTTGGTACGCTGATAAAGAGAACGGCGAGAAAGCTTGGAAATATGCTAGAATGTGTAAAAAAGTTGAAGATTATGAAGCAGCAATTGAACCTCTTAAATTTTTAATCGAACAAAATCCTGAGGTTATTAATTACTGGAATGAAATTGCAAGAGCTTATCAAAAGAGTGGAAAAATTGATATGGCAGTAAACTCTTATAAAGAATTAATCAACCTTCAACCAGATAATAGAGACAGTTACTTTAACTTAGCTCTGCTTTACCAAGATATGGGACAGCTTTCTGTTGCAAGAAGTTATTTAAAAAAAGCTTCAAATGTAAGTTCCGGATGGGATTATCCGTTATTTATTGAAGCTGGATTATATGAAAAATCAGCCAGAAGTTGTGGATTTGAATTTGAAGATAAAGTTGTGTATCAACTTGCTGTGGATACTTATAAAAAAGTTGCACGAATGAATGGTGAACATGCATCTCAAGCGATGGATAGAGTAAACGCACTTGCAAATTCAGTGCCTACAAAAGAAGATTATTTCTTTAGAAAACTAAAGACTGGTGATGAAATTAAAATCCAGGGCAGATGTTATGATTGGATAGGAAAATCGATTACAGTTTCTTTATAGGATAAATTATTATGCAAAAACACTTAAAGAATGATAAAGAAATTTATGATGTTCTAAATTTAGAAATAGCTCGTCAATCAGATTATTTAGAACTAATTGCATCAGAGAATTTTGTTAGTCCAGCCGTTTTAGAAGCGGCTGGTTCTGTTTTAACAAATAAATACGCTGAAGGCTACCCGGGTAAAAGATATTACGGTGGGTGCGAATTTGTTGATATGGCAGAAGATATTGCCAGAGATAGACTAAAAAAAATATTTAATGCTGAATATGTTAATGTTCAGCCTCACAGCGGTTCTCAAGCTAATATGGCCGTTTTTATGTCCCTTCTACAGCCCGGTGATACTTTCCTTGGATTAGATTTAGCACACGGCGGACATTTAACACATGGTTCTCATGTTAATTTTTCCGGTAAACTTTATAGAGCGGTCGGGTATCAGCTCAATAAGGAAACAGAAGAATTAGATTACAATGTAATTGAAGACCTTGCGAAAAAAGAAAAGCCAAAAATGATTATAACCGGAGCAAGTGCATATTCCAGAGATTGGGATTATTCTAAGTTCAGAGAGATTGCAGATAAAGTTGGTGCCTTTTTGCTTTGTGATATGTCGCATCCAGCTGGAATGATTGCTAAAGGATTACTTAATGATCCTATACCCTATTGTGATATTGTTACCTCAACAACACATAAAACATTACGTGGTCCGCGCGGAGGAATTATTTTGATAGGCAAAGATGTTGAGAATAGGTTGGGAATAAAAACCCCAAAAGGTGATAGAACAAAATTGATGTCAGAAGTTCTTGATAGTATGGTTATGCCGGGAATTCAAGGCGGACCCTTAATGCACGTTATTATGGCTAAAGCTGTAGCATTTGGCGAAATACTTCAAGATTCATTCAAGGTATATGCCGAGCAAATCATTAAGAATGCGAAAGTTCTATCTGAAAGTTTATCAAATAAAGGTTATAAGATTGTTTCCAAAGGTACCTCAAATCATTTGATGTTAGTAGATCTTACCAACAAAGATATTTCTGGAAAGAAAGCAGAAATTGCTCTTGAAAAAGCCGGTATTACTGTCAATAAGAATATGGTTCCATTTGATACTAAAAGTCCATTCGTGACCAGCGGTATTCGTATCGGTACTCCCGCAGCAACAACAAGAGGAATGAAAGAATCTGAAATGGAAAGAATTTCAGATTTAATTGATCAGGCAATTACTAATTTTAAAGACGATAGCAAACTAAATAATATTAAAGTAGAAGTTAAATCACTTTGTTCAGGCTTTCCACTTTATTCTGAATTGAGAAACAACTAATTATTTGTGGCCACAAAAGTTAACTATTTAGAGTCTGAAGAAAAACATTCCAATTCCGGGGAAATGTCATTTCTTGAGCATCTTGAAGAATTCAGATGGAGAATTCTTTACCTTTTAATTGGGGTAATTCTTGGAACTATTGTTTCATGGATTTTCATTGATTTCCTCATAGATCAAGTCCTCCTTATTCCCGCTAAGAAAGCAGAAATAAATCTACAAAACCTTAGGCCTTTTGGGCAGCTATTTCTATATTTTCAAGTTGCTGTAATTGGTGGGTTAATTCTAACCATTCCAAATGTTTTTTATCAAATTTGGAAATTCATTTCTCCGGCTCTAAAAGGAAATGAAAAAAAATATGTCTCTGCAATTGTTTTTTTCTCTTCATTATGTTTTATAAGTGGAATTGTATTCGCCTATTTTGTAATGCTTCCTCTAACCCTTGCTTTTGCCGGTAAATTCGGTACTACTGCAATAGAAAATAATTTTGCAATTGATGAGTACTTTTCAATTATTATAAGTGTAATGCTAGCCGCCGGTGTAATTTTTGAATTACCAATGTTATCATTCTTTCTATCGAAAATAGGAATATTAACGCCTAGTTTCATGAGGAAGTTTAGAAGACATTCAATTGTTGGAATTTTAATAGTTGCCGCAGTATTAACACCTGGAACAGATCCATTAGCTCAAGTGCTTCTTGCAATTCCTTTGGTTTTATTATATGAAATAAGTATATTCGTCTCAAAATTCTCGCAAAAAAAAGAACTTGAAACCTGACCTTACGCAAATAAGCAAGCCCATCAAAAACGATTTAGTTCAATTTAATCAACTATTCAAGGAATCATTAAAGTCTAAAGTTGGTATTGTCGATATCGTTACTAAGTATATTTTAAAGCAAAAGGGAAAAAAGATTAGACCCTTGCTTGTATTACTTTCCGGTAAAGTTATTGGCGAAATAAACGAAAGAACTTTTAGAGGTGCAACCCTAGTTGAGTTATTGCACACCGCAACCCTTGTTCATGATGATGTTGTTGACGGCGCTGAAAAGAGAAGGGGACTTCCTTCAATTAATGCTGTTTGGAAAAATAAAATTGCAGTTCTTATGGGTGATTATCTTTTATCACGAGGACTATTAGTATCAATTGAAGGAAAAGATTTTGATTTTCTGGAAATTATTACCAATACCGTTAAAAGAATGTCTGAAGGTGAGCTGCTCCAAATTAAGAAAACTCAAAAATTAAATATTGATAAAGAGACATACTTTAGAATTATCTCCGATAAAACTGCATCCCTACTGTCAACATGTTGTGAAATTGGTGCTACAAGCACTACCAACAATAAAGAAGATATTGAAAAAATGAGAGATTTTGGTGAATATTTGGGATTATCTTTTCAAATAAGAGATGATATTTTAGATTATATCGGATCCACTAAGTTGGTAGGCAAACCTCTTGGTGCAGATATTAAGGATAAGAAAATTACTCTACCCCTAATTCACTCATTAGAAAACGCATCCAAAAGTGAGAAGGCAGAAATAATCAAACTAGTTAAGAACGGAAAGAAGAAAAATAATATTGAGACAATTATAGAATTTGTGAAAAAGTATAAGGGGATTGAATTTGCTCAAGCTGTTGCAGAAGATTATGCACACAAAGCCAAGGAATCATTAAGCAATTTCCCGAAATCAGAAAGTAGAGATTCATTAGAATCCCTAGTTAACTTTGTGGTTGAACGTAAAAAGTAAAGTTTGAAAGAAACTATGCTTATCAGATAAAACATCGATTATTATTATTTTTTTTTCAAGAAATTTTATATCTTAAATTAACAAATTATTTCTATTTAGCTCAAATATCCATTGTTAAAATCGTTTATCAAAATCATCGAACTTATAAGAAATAAAATTAATTCAGGGAATAAATGAAAAAGTCTTTTCTTGATTACACACTTAAAGTACGCTTACCTTTAACTTTATTTGTAATAGTTCTTTCTTTTATAATTACTTTTTATGTTTCAAGACCTGAGCGTGATGGAATAGGATATGCACCAGATCAACCTATTGCATACTCCCATAAACTGCATGCAGGACAAATGAAAATTGATTGCCAATATTGTCATACTGGAGTAACCAAAGGAAGACACGCACTTGTACCATCCGCAAATATTTGTATGAATTGTCATACAGTTGCAAGAGCAAAGCAGCCGGAAATAATTAAACTGGCGAAATATTACGAAGAGAAAACTCCTATACCTTGGAAGCGAATTCATAGAGTTCCTGAATATGCATATTTTAATCATTCGGTCCATGTTAATAAAGGAATGAAGTGTGAAACGTGTCATGGCAATATTGCCGATATGGAAGTTGTGAGTCAAGTAAGAGGGTGGACTATGACGGCATGTTTAGATTGTCATAGGAATCCCAAAGAACAACTACCTTACTTGGAAAATGTAAATCTTGGGCCAACTAATTGTGCAGCTTGTCATAGATGAGGAAATTAAAAAAATGAAAGAGATTGGAAGAAGAAAATTTTTTAATAAAATATCATTAAGTGCAATTGGAACTTTGTTGTTATCAACTTTCCCTGTGAATTTATTTGGCAGGTCAAAACACAATTTGCCTTTAAACATTAAAGTGAAACTTCACCCAAATTCTGTAAAAAGAAATAAATAAGGTTTTATTGAATATGTCCAAAAACACAAATATCTGGAAAAGTATAAAAGAATATCAAGAAGACCCTGAAGTTCTTAAAACAAAATTAGATGAATTCAAAGAAGGGGTAACTGACGATTTTAATCCGGATGACATGAATAAATTTTCCAGAAGAAAATTTTTAGCCGTTTTGGCTGCATCTAGTGCCTATGCTGCCACTGCTTGTACAAATTATAGGGACAAAGGTGAAATTGTTCCTTACGTTGATAGACCCGAAGAAATTTTACCCGGCAAACCAAACTATTATGCATCTACTTTTTATGATGATGGAATTTCTTATGGAATTTTAATTAAGACCAGAGAAGGGAGACCGATAAAAATTGAAGGAAATCCCGACGATGAAATAAATAGAGGAAAAATTCCATCAAAAGTTCATGCAAGTATTTTAAATCTTTATGATCCGGAAAGACTTCAGGAGCCAAAAATTGGCAGCAGAAAAGTTTCTTGGAAAAAAATAAATGAAGAACTAGTTAAGCAATTTGACAAAGCTATCTCAGAAGGTAAAGAAATAGCTTTCATTACAAATCCAATTACGTCTCCTGCTACTCTAGAAGTCATAGACCAGTTTAAAAATAAATATACTAACGTTAGAATTTACACTACTCAAATTTTCAACAAGAATAATAGAGTAGATGCTTGGGGAAAATCATTTGGGCAGAAAGTAATTCCTTCGATTAAATGGAATGAAGCAAATTTGATTTTATCACTTGAATCTGATTTTTTGGGCAGGGAAGGTAATACAGCAGAAAATAGAATTCTTTATACAGAAGGCAGAGATATAATTAATAGTAAATCTCTCAGCAAACTATACACAGTTGAAGTAGGCATGAGTTTAACAGGAATGAACTCTGATGTAAGGTTAAGATTAAAACCACAGCTTCAGTTTGATTTAGTTCTTTCTATAATAAATGAATTAGTAAAAAAGAATGCTATTCAAAGTAATCGAATAGACTCAAATGTAAAATCACTCCTAAATTCAAAGTCACTTAATAATTTAGCTTCTGAAAATAGTTTGGATATTGAAAAGTTAAATCAATTAGTAAATGATTTAGCAAATAACAAAGGAAAGTCAATTGTTTATGCCGGAAATACTCTACCGACCGAAACTCATATGCTGGTTAATTTACTAAATGTATTATTAGGAAATTCAAGTTTATACAATTTTGAACAAGCTTATCTGGTGGACA
>CAYXXW010000158.1:0-6771 GCA_964469115.1 uncultured Melioribacteraceae bacterium | reverse complement strand
TAAGAATACATCCATACAGCCGAATTACAGGAACATTCTATTTTGATGATCTTTCTATTAAGAAAATTGGATCAATTACCGATATCATTGAAAATGAGGGATTACCTAATAAATATGCCCTTAGTCAGAATTATCCTAATCCATTTAATCCTTCCACTATAATTCAATATGCTTTACCAAAGTCTTCTCATGTTACAATAAAGATATATAACATGCTTGGACAAGAAGTAAAAACCTTATTGGATGTTAACCAAAATGCTGGAGCTAGACAAGTACAATGGAATGGCGATAATAATTACGGAGCAAAAGTTGCAAGCGGAATTTATGTTTATATGATAAATGCAAATGACTTTTATCAAACAAAGAAGATGATTTTAATGAAATAGTACAATGTATGTAACCTATGTAATGTGAAATGATTATAAGGGCACTCAAACAGAGTGCCCTTATAAACCGAATTGTGTTACGTTCTAAAAAAATAATTCAGCTTAAACCATAAAATATGGGTGAATGTAATGTTCACTATTAAAAAAGTTTATTATAGGTTTCTTGTAATCCTATTATTTCTTCTTCCTCTTAACCTAATTTATTCTGGAACTACTGGGAAAATATCTGGAAAAATTATTGATAACGCATCTGGCGATCCTATAATTGGGGCCAACATAATAATAGTTGGTAAATCAATTGGGGCGGCCGCAGATATTGAAGGAAATTATTTTATTATTAATATTCCACCTGGGAACTACACCTTAAAATTTTCTAGCATTGGATACTCAGCTCAGATTGTTGAAAATATTAGAGTTTCTGTTGATCAGACTACAAGCCTTGATGTTTCATTATCTGAAGAGTCAGTTGAGTTAGGTGAAATTGTAGTAGCAGCACAGAAACCTCTAATTCAAAATGATTTAACTTCTACTGAAGCTAAAATAGGAAGCGAACAAATTTCGATGCTTCCGTTAGAAGATGTGGCATCAGTCGTAAATTTACAAGCTGGAGTTGTTGATGGTCATTTTAGGGGTGGAAGAAATAATGAAGTTAAATACTTAATAGATGGAGTGCCGGTTAATGATGCTTTCTCGGGACAATCTTCACTTTCTGCAGAGATAAACAGTATTGAAGAGATTCAGGTTTTAACAGGTACTTTTAATGCAGAGTATGGAGAAGCTTTATCTGGAGTAGTAAATCAAGTAACAAAAATTGCTGGTGAAGATTTTAAAATTGATATCTCTGCATATATGGGGGATTATGTAAGTGGTAATAGTGAAATATTTCAAAATATTGATGATGTGAATCCTGCAGATGTTTATAATTTACAGGGTAATTTAAGCGGCCCTGTGCCCGGATTAGAAAATTTGCTTAAATTTTTTATTTCCGGAAGGTATAATTATGATGATGGTTCTATTTATGGTAAAAGAGTTTTTAGTCCCTCTGATTCATCGAACTTTTCTGCAAATGAACGTGATGAATGGTACATAGGTGCAACGGGGAACAATAAATTCGTTCCCATGAGGTTTAATGAAAAACTTAATCTTCAAGGAAAACTTGCAATAAACGTAGGTAGTGGAAAAGGTATAGTTTTTACAGGAATGTATCAGGACCAAAACTACAGAGACTACAATCATTCATATCAGCTTAATCCGGATGGTGATTATCAAAAATTCCAAAATAGTATGTTAGGAATTGCAAGCTATACTCTTGTTCTAAGTAATGCTGCTTTTATTGATATTGTAGGTTCTGTAATTCGTTCAGAATTTAATCAGTATGTGTATGAAAATCCTCTCGATTCGAGATATGTGGATCCGCAACTCAAACAAGCAGTCAGTGGAAATGCCTTTTTAACAGGTGGTACGGAAAATTGGCATTTTAATCACGTAACTACAACTATTACAGGAAAAACTGATTTCACTTGGCAATTGAACAATATTCATCAATTAAAAACAGGAATTGAATTTCAAAAACATAAATTGGATTATGAAGATTTCCAAATAGTAATTGATGCTTCAACAGACTTTAAGCCAGTATTACCGTTAGAAGGTGCATTTAATAATAATGCTTATACAACAAATCCAATGCAGTTTTCTGGTTATGTACAAGATAAGATTGAATTAGATTATCTTATTGTTAATGCCGGTATTAGATTCGACTATTTTGAACCTGATGGGAAGTATTTATTAGATCCAAATAAAATTAATTTATTAGATGATTTACAACCACCCTTCCCGGATTCTTTACTAGAAGATGCTTCCTCTAAATATCAAATAAGTCCAAGAATTGGATTATCATACCCAATTACAGATAAAGGGGCAATTCATATTTCATATGGTCATTTTTTTCAAATACCACCTTTTGAATACCTGTATAGAAATCCCAATAATAGAATCCCACTCACAGGAGATTTTCCAGAAAATATTGGGAATACTATTGGTAATGCAGATTTAGAACCGCAACAGACTATTATGTATGAAATTGGATTACAGCAATCCTTAACTGCTGAATTTGGGATCAAAGTAACAGGATATTATAAAGATATAAGAAATTTACTGGGTACTGAAATTTTCATCAAAAACGAATTTAGGAAGTTTAGTAAGCTTGTAAATCGGGATTATGGTTCAGTTAAGGGGTTAACTCTATCTTTGGAGAAAAGATTCAGTGATGGAATTGGAGCAAATGTGGATTATACATTCCAAGTAGCTAAAGGTAACGCTTCCGATCCAAACGATGCATTTAATAAAGTACAATCAAATCCACCTATAGAAATTAATAAACAGTTAGTTCCACTCGATTGGGATAGAACACATTCACTAAATTTTACCGTTTCTGCAGGAGTACCTGGAGATTATATAGGGAGTTTCATTGGTAGATTAGGATCAGGATTGCCATATACGCCATCTATACAAAATCAAAGAACAGGATTAGAAAATAGTGATATTCGCCCATCTTACTTTAATGTGGATTTGTATATAACGAAATACTTTAGTTTTGGAAATACTAATGTTTCAGTATTCGCAAAAGTTTTTAACCTTTTTGATACGAAAAATGAATCTGAAGTCTTTGGAGATACAGGCAGAGCAGGTTATACACTAGAATTAACTAGGAATCAAGAAGCCCCTAGAGGTGTTAATACAATTGAGGAATATTATACAAGACCAGATTATTATTCTGCACCCAGGCAAATTATTCTTGGAATCTCATTATCATTTTAGTTTTTAGAAAACTGGAGGTTATTGTGTTGAGGATAAAAAAGTATTTAAATTTTTTATTCCTTAGTAGTGCATTTATGATTTTGTTATTAAATACAACTTATTCACAAAGGATATTTGATAATAATAAAGGTGATCATAATCAAACTAGAAAAGGATTCATGGATGGTAACCTTGCTGCGACAGTTTATTATAATTTTGGTGAAATTGCTGATTGGCAAAATGAACCTAGTCGAAGTGGAGTTTGGCCAAAGGGTACTAACCATACTTATGTTGATGGTGTGGCAATAATTGTTCAAGCTGAGGCAGAAGATGATTTTGGTAATATAATTCATCCTCTTGAATCGAATTACTATGAGTTTACAAGATATGATCAATCAACTGGTGTGACTTATGGATGGTGGCCATTGCCAGGGTATTCACCCCCGTTTTCCTCAACTCCAGCTAGAAGTGACGATCCCCTTACTTGGCCAAACAGTTGGCCTGATAGACCTTTAGATTGGTCCGGTAAATGGAATGGATTTTTTGGTAAAGGTATCTTTAATGCAGATGTTGAAACATATTTTGTTTTTGATGACCATGAAGATAGAGAATACTTATTGAAGAATAATTTTACTCCCGACATAGAAGACCCTGATAGAGGCGGACTTGGAATGCAAGTACGAGCAAGGGGATTTCAATGGTCTCAAGTATTGGCAGAAGATGTAATATTTTGGTTTTATGAAATAACAAATATTGGCACTTATGATTATGAAAAAACACTATTTGCTCAGTATGTAGATTGGGGAATCGGTGGACATGATAACTCATCTAATAATGCAGGGGACTACAATGAATTACTGGATATGTCGTACTCATGGTCCACAGTCCCCTTTGGGAGTCCGGGAAATTGGAGCCCGGTAGGTTTAGCTGGATATGCATTTTTAGAAAGTCCTGGAATCTCAGACGATAATAAAGATAATGATTCCGATGGTTCAACAGATGAAAGCAGAGACAATATGGCTATTAATTTTATTATCGATCCAAATGATGATCCCTACTTATTTAATCCAATTTTGGATACTGTAAACTTTGAAAAGTTTTATGGTTATTCATGGAGACCTCATTGGGATGCTGACGAAAATGCTAATTGGGATTCCTTTTTTGATCTAAATAAAGATGGAATATGGAATGAGGGAGAATTATTAAAAGATGATGTTGGTTCAGATGGTTTAGGATTGTATAATGAAAATTATAGCGGACCTGACTTAGATGGTACAGAAGGGAATGGAAGACCAGACCAAGGGGAACCGGATTTTGGAATATTAGATAAAGATGAAACTGATCAATTAGGCTTAACTGGATTTGCTATTTATTCCGTTCACACTTATGAATTAAATAATGATGAAGAGAATTGGGAAGTACTTTCCGGATTACCTTCACCACATGGTCAAGAACTGGTAGGTGTAAATTTAGCTAACTATTTTTCGAGCTATCTATTTAGTATGAATGGAAGATATACTTTTTCAGAAACAACTGGTAGAACTGAAGAAACTGGAGAGACGGAAAGATTTTCAATGTCAATGATATTCGGTATAAACGAGAATGATATTTTTAGAAGGAAAAGAACAGTTCAGCAAATTTATAATGCTAACTATAGATTCGCTAAACCTCCAGAGAAACCAATATTAACAGCTATCCCTGGTGATGGACGAGTTACTTTGTTTTGGGATGATAGAGCTGAAAAAACTTTTGATCCCTTTTATCAACGAATTAATTTTGAAGGTTATAGAATATACCGATCGACAGAACCTAATTTTTTAGAAAACAAAACAATTACAGATGCTTTCGGTAAGCCATTATATCGAGATCCTATAGCTCAATTTGATTTAATTGATGGTGAAAAGGATTTACATCCAATAAATGTTAATGGTGCTATGTTTTATCTGGGGGATGATACAGGATTAAAACATACTTTTGTTGATACAACTGTTCAGAATGGGCAGACCTACTATTATGCAATATCTGCTTATGATAAAGGTTTTGTAACAACTACGATTGAGGGAAAAGTAGAAGGAATTCCGCCATCAGAAACAACCACGATATTAAAACAAGATATAAATGGAAATGTTACTACAGATATTAATACTGCCGTTGTAATACCAAGGGCAGCTGCAGCTGGATACGTTGCTCCGGAAATTGAATCCTTTGTTGCGAGTGGTCCTAGCTCAAGCACTATTTCAATTACAGTCTTGGATCCTGATTCTATAAAAGATTTAAATTCGTATAGAGTGCAGTTTCACGAGAATTCATCATATTTTAATAGTCCCCATACGAATTATACGTTAACTAATGTAATTTCAGGAGATACACTTCTTATTTCACAAATTAAAACCATAGAAAACCAGACAAAAGTAATTGATGGGTTTGCTATTGATATGATTGTTGATACTATTGTTACCATAGATTTTGACAAATCTGGTTGGATTCAGGGAGAAAGTAATTACTTAGTTTTCGCTGGATTTGATTCAAGATATTCAACTACTTATGGAAGTAAGAGAATCGACTATCCAGCTGATTTTGAAATACGTATAACCGAACCTGGACAGGGTGATCTAACGTTTCCTGCAACACGTTTTAGTCAACCGATTCAATCAAATATTATTATTAAAAATCTTACAGAAGATAAAGATCATTGGCAGTTTCTAATGCAGGATATTAATAAAGATGGAATATTTAATGACAGTGATGTAGTATTTATAGCACTTGGAGACTCAGTTGGAAAAGAGGCCACTGAATTCTCCGATCTACGTGTCAGTTGGTCATTATCGATACAAAGTGACACCTCAATTGATTTTAGTCAGCAAAGTCAGCCCGAAGCTGGTGATATTTTTCGTATTGTAACAAATAAACCATTTAGAAATGGTGAATTTTTCGAGTTTTCAACAAGAGCTCAAAAAATTGATATAACCAAATCCAAATCAGATCTTGATGAAATAGCAGTTGTTCCAAATCCTTATGTTGGGGCAGCATCTTGGGAAGCTGCATCTATAAATGTTGGTCGTGGCGAAAGGAAAATATTCTTCATTAATTTACCAAATGAATGTACAATTAAAATTTTCACTCTCAGTGGAAAATTAGTTGATACAATTGAGCATAGTAGTGTTATTTCTGATGGACAAGTTAGTTGGGATCTAATTTCTAAAGATGGTATGGATATAGCTTATGGTATTTATGTTTATCATGTTGATTCACCAAAGATAGGTGAAAAAATTGGAAGATTTGCAATTATCAAATAAATGTATATATGTTAATTATTATACGCGGGGCAGTCATGCACAGCAATTTGAATAAAAAAATAATTATAGTTGCCTTAAATATTTTTTTATTTACGTCAATAATAAATTCTCAAAATGTTTCCAAAACGGGAACAACTTCGGCTAATATTTTAGAAATAGGTGTTGGAGCAAGTTCAACTGGAATGGGCGGAGCTTTTGTTAGTGTAGCAAGTGATGCCTCAGCCTTGTACTGGAATGCTGCTGGGATAGCAAATCTTAATAATTATGAAGCTGTCATTGTTCATACGGATTGG
>CAYXXW010000157.1:0-6772 GCA_964469115.1 uncultured Melioribacteraceae bacterium | reverse complement strand
TAGGAGCAATTGCTATGCACATTAAAGTAAAAGATTCTTTAACAAAATCATTGCCGGCACTCTCGTTATTAGTGCTTTCAGCCATTGTTGCGTTCTTTTAATTGGAGAAGCTTACATTAAATTTATTTGAAATTATTCTTGTATTATTCTCTGGTTTATCCTTTATAGCTTACGGCATATTATTTTTTACCTCAGTTAAGATGAGGGAAGAGTTTGTAAGGTTTGGGCTTTCAAGATTTGCAACTTTAACCGGTGCTCTTGAACTTATGGGTGGAATTGGTTTAATAGTTGGTCTAAAGGTTTCTATTATTCTCATCCTTGCTTCTGGTGGACTTGCACTTTTAATGTTATTGGGTTTTGGAGTTAGACTTAAGATGAAAGATGGATTCTGGCTTTCGTTCCCGTCTATATTTTTTATGATGGTTAATGTTTTTATATTTTTAACTGCAGTTGGGGCAACTTAAATATTAACTAATTGTTAACAATTGGATTTTATGAAGTTTTTTATATTTATTTCAAATATTTATCTATTTATGAGTATGAATACTATGGCACAAGATTTTTCCAAACACGAATGAGAGAACCGTTTAATATTAGTTTATTCAGAAAATCAGAATAATTCTATATATCAGAAACAATTAACAGAATTCATTGAAAATGAAGAAGGTCTTTTGGAAAGGAAGATACTGGTCTATCATATATTGCCGGAAAGGTACAAGATAGGTTTAAAGAGTGAAGATAAATGGGAAAAGAATACCAGCCTTAAAATATTGGATGTCCAGTTTGAGGTTAATTTAATCGGTCTCGATGGAGGTATTAAATTATCTCAGAAAGAACTACTTACTGCTGAAAAGTTATTTAGTATAATTGACCGAATGCCTATGCGTAGAATTGAAATTGAAAATAATGAATAACTAAACAGTTGATTTGATTGGTATGATGAGAGTTGCCGGAATTGATGGATGTAAAAAAGGTTGGTTAATGGTTAAGTGTTCTGATAATAATTATAGCTATGGAGTATATAAAAATATTTCAGAATTGATTAATGACAATAAAGATCTTGAAAGAATTCTCATTGATATACCCCTTGGCTTAGGTTCAAAGAAAGTAAAAAGAACTGTTGAAAGGGAATTAAGGAGCGAATTAAAATTTAAGCATTCGTCTGTATTTAATCCTCCATGCAGAGAAGCCTTGTATGAGAATGATTATATAGCAGCTAAGCAAAAAAACATTGAAGTTGAGGGGAGAAGTTTATCAATTCAATCATTTAACATCAGTAATAAAATTAAAGAATTAGATGAGCTATTGAAGAAAAAACCAAATTTAGAAATTATTGAAAGTCATCCCGAATTGTGTTTTAAGTATTTGAACAATGGGAATGTTGTTCTGTCAAAAAAATCAAAACATAACGGACTAAGCGAAAGAAAAAAAATTCTCTTTGGGTATGATAAAAATCTAAAAGACTTATTTGAATTAATTGAAGATAATACACTTAGAAAAGATGTTGCACGTGATGATATTGCTGATGCCTTTTGTCTCTGTTTAGTAAATAAATTAGGCGGTAAGCAAGGGTTGAATTTCATCTTCGATGATAACAAAGTTGATGAAAAAGGCATAGAAATGAAGTTAGCGTACTACCGAAAAAATTAAGGAAAGAATTATGAGTATAATGAATATTATAATTGGTTATGTTTTAACAACAGTAGTTTTTCTAATTATTGATTTAGTATGGTTGGGATTTATTGCTAAAGATTTGTATAGAAAATATCTTGGAAAATTTTTATCGGACGAAGTTAATTGGACAGCAGCAATAATATTTTATTTGCTCTATATTGTTGGTATATCAATATTTGCAATCTACCCAGCTGTAAATAAAGATTCTGTTTTTCAGGCAATTCTACTTGGTGGTTTATTTGGTTTTTTTGCTTACGCCACTTACGATTTAACAAATTTGGCAACGCTAAAAGGCTGGCCATTGAAAATTGTCTTTATAGATATTATTTGGGGAGTTGTATTAACTGCATCAGTCAGTTTAGCTGGTTTCTATATTGTAAAATTTTTAAAGTAAGTTTTATTATTTTATAATTATGAAGAATTCAAAAACACAAACAATTAATGGAAAGCACCTCTATTACTCTTTTCTTGCCGGCGGTAATAATGTACTTCAAAACCAGAAAGAGTTGAATAGAATAAATGTATTTCCTGTTAGTGATAAAGATACTGGGACTAATCTTGCTTCCACTATCAGAGCTGTGATTGATAATTTAAAACCGCACAAATCATACAAAACAACTATTGATAATATTGCAGAAGCTGCATTAATCGGTGCAAGAGGAAATTCCGGAATAATATTTGCACAATTCTTTTATGGCTTAAGCCAAGAGACAAAAACAAAATCCTTTATTACACTATCTGAATTTGCAAAAAGTGTAAAAAATTCAATTCCTTACATCTACGAAGCGGTTGCAAATCCAGTTGAGGGAACTATTCTTACTGTCATTAAAGATTGGTCAATATTTCTAAATCATAAAAAAGATGTTATTCACGATTTTAAATCAGCTTTGAATGACTCAGTTCATGTGTTGGAAAAGTCCTTATTGGAAACTACTACAAAAATAAAAGAGCTAAATAAGCATGGATTTGTTGATGCCGGCGCGAAAGGTTTTGTTGTTTTTATAAAAGGTATCATTGATTTTATAAATAATAGAAATGTTAAAAACCTATCGCAAAAAAACGAAGAGGATATTTCTATTGTTCATACAGAAGAGATTATTGATGGTGATATCCCTTATAGATATTGCACTGAAGCAATAATCAAAAATTTGAATGTATCTAAAGAAGAATTTAAAACAGAATTAAATAAAAATGGTGACTCAGTTGTTGTTGCCGGTTCTAAACAACTCAGCCGCATCCATATTCATACAAATCATCCCGCAAAACTTTTTTACGAATTAAAGGATGTTGGTACTATAACGTTTCAAAAAGTGGATGATATGATTAGGCAGCAAGAAGTTTCCACGAATAGGAAATGGAATATAGCCTTGGTGACTGATTCAACATGTGATTTGTCACAAGAGCTTCTTGACCATTATCAAATAAATATGGTGCCTATTAATTTGAATTTTGGAGACAATCATTATTTAGATAAAGTTACAATACAGCCTGAACAATTTTATGATTTGCTTGAAAGCAGAAAGGAATTCCCAAAAACTTCTCAAATTAATGAACATGCATTTACAAGTGTGTATTCTCATTTAGCGTCTCATTATGATGCTATAATTGCCTTACATCTTTCTTCTCAATTTAGCGGCACTTATTTGAGCAGTAAAAAAGCTGCTGATAGGATTAGTAAAGAATTTAATAAACCGGTTTATGTATTCGATTCAAGAAATTTATCCGGTGCCCTTGGATTGTTAGTACTCAAAACAGCTCTAGCAATTGAAGATGGTAAAGCTTTGGAAGAAATTATTGGATCCCTTGAGAAGTGGAGAGAGAATGTAAAAATCTTTGTAAGTGTAAAAGATTTAAAATATATGATTAAGGGCGGACGAGTATCTAAACCTAAAGGATTTATTGCGAGTACTCTTGGTCTCAATCCAGTAATCTCAATGGATGAGGAAGGAAAGTCGCTACTATTTGGAAAAGCATTCAGTCAAAATGCCAGCTTAAATAAAATCTATAAACATCTTGAAAAGTTGAAGTCAACTAAATCCATATGGAATTATATCATTCTGCATGCTCACAATCATCAAGGTGCGAAAGAAGTAGAAACCAAAATGATTGAAATAGCTGGTAAGAAACCAATCTCTGTCGTGGATATTTCTCCAGTAATTGGAATGCATGCGGGGAATGGTGCAGTTGCAATATCAGTATTATTTAATAATGGAGAATACTAAAATGTTAACATTATTTTTAGAGGCTTCACTACTTATTGTTTTCCTGCTTACACTATTATGGCTATTGAGCGTTATTATTAAGAATGCCAGTATTGTTGATCTTTTTTGGGGTACTGGTTTTGTTATTGCAAATGCCTATTACTTCTTGGCTCCTGGAGATTTTTTTACGCGCCAATTACTTCTTTTTATTTTAGTTAGCGTTTGGGGATTAAGACTATCAATTTTTCTTGCGTTCAGAAATATTGGAAAAGGTGAAGATTACAGGTATCAAGAATTTAGAAAGAAATATGGACCGGAGCGTTATTGGTGGTTTAGTTATTTTCAAGTCTTTTTACTCCAAGGTGTCCTAATGATGTTAGTTTCACTTGCATTACTAGGTGGGCATTACGGCACACAAAATAATTCTCTAAATTTATTAGATTATTTAGCAATAGCTGTTTGGGTAGTTGGTTTTCTCTTCGAAGCTGGCGGCGATTATCAATTGGCAAAATTTAAAAAGAATCCCAACAACAAAGGGAAAGTTTTGAATACTGGGCTGTGGAAATATACCAGACATCCTAATTATTTTGGTGATTCAGTTATTTGGTGGTCATATGCAATTTTTTCAATAGCCGCAGGAAGCTATTGGACTATTATTGGTTCATTTATAATGACTTTCTTACTTCTTAAAGTTTCCGGTGTAGCTTTATTAGAAAAATCATTGAAAGAAGGAAAGCCCGAGTATAATGAATATGTGAAGAAAACAAATTCCTTTATCCCTTGGTTCCCTAAACAATAAATATGATCGATTTTATAAGCAGAAATATTTGGCTAATCCTTTTTGTTATTTGGGGATTGCCGTTAACTCATTATAGAAGCAAGTTTAGAAAGATGGTTTATCAAACTGATGATTGGCGCATAAATATTAAACCAGTTTTTTGGAAAGAATTAAAAGGTCTGTTCGGCAATCTATACCCGGAGAATAAGGAATATCAAAAATTAAAAAGATTCTATTTGTTTTATCTTTCCATTTACGTGCTATTGCTTATTCTGTATAGAGTTAATTCTATATAATATATGATAGACTAACAAAATTTTAACTATATAAATATGATATATTATCCTTGTTAATTTATTTTTTAAAAAAAAGAACAAAATGAAAACAAAAGAAGAAATAAATAAAATAATATATGATCAGTTTGGCTTGAATGCCGGATATGTTGCTGATCAGTTTGAAAAATATAATATAGACAATGAATCTGTTGATGATTATTGGAAGGATTTTTTTGCAAGTTTAACTTCTGATAATAAAACAAGTAGAAAGCCTAATAAAGATGCTTCTCTGAAATCATCTAAGAAAAATGTTGATCTAGTTTTAGCAGAAGGCGAAAACATTGAACAAATAGTAGGTGTAGGTGCTAGAATTATTGAAAATATGGAAAGCAGTCTAGCAATTCCTACTGCGACATCTTTAAGAGCAATTTCAGTAAAATTGCTGGAAGAAAATAGAAGAATAATAAATCATCATCTAAAAAGATTAAATAGAGGTAAAATATCATTCTCTCATATTGTAGCTTATGCTCTTGTCAGGGCTCTTAAAAGTTTCCCATCATTAAATAATTCCTTTACTACACTTAATAATAATCCGCATCTATTTAAAAAAGAATATGTCAATTTAGGAATTGCTATTGATTTAATTAAAAAAAGCGGTGAACGATCACTTATAGTTCCTAATATTAAAAAAGCTTGTCAGAAAAATTTTGCTGAATTCTGCGATGCTTATAACAATATGGTTTCAAAATCGCGCAAGGGTAAGATTGAACCAGATGATTTTCAAGGAACAACAATTTCCCTAACTAATCCCGGAGGTATTGGAACCGTAGCATCCATACCTAGGCTTATGAATGGACAGGGATGCATAATAGCGATTGGAGCTATTGATTATCCCTCTGAATTTAAGGCAATGCAGCAGAGCGCTTTAGCAGAACTTGGTATAGGGAAGGTGATGAATATTACTAATACATATGATCATCGAATTATTCAGGGAGCTGAATCGGGATATTTTCTTAATGAAATTGATGAATTACTAAGGGGAAACAAAGAGTTTTACATCGAACTCTTTAATGATCTCCAAATACCTCAGATGCCGGTCTCGTGGGATGTTGATAATAGGAGGAACACTTTAGATAATGGTCAAGATAATGAATTTATCGAAAAACAAGCAGAGGTGCCGTTATTAGTTAATATTTATAGGGTAAGAGGTCATCTTATTGCAAATTTAAATCCTTTGTCAATCCGAAAAGATTACCATAGCGAGCTTGATCCAAATGAGTACGGATTTACAATTTGGGATTATGATCGTGAGTTTGTTAGTAATATAAAAGGTTTTGAAAAGAGCACTCTTAGAGAAATTATGGATGTAATTAGACAAACTTATTGTGAAATGGTAGGAGCTGAATTTATGCATATTCAGCACCCTGATGAGAAACAGTGGCTGATGCAAAAAATGGAAAGTGTACTGAATAAGCCAAATTATACTAATGAAATTAAAACAAGAATTTTAGAGAAATTAATAATTGCAGAGGGATTTGAACATTTTCTGCATACAAGATATTTAGGACATAAAAGATTCTCTTTAGAAGGCTCGGAAACAGTTCTGCCGGTTTTAGATTACTTGCTAACAATTGCTGCTGATGATAATGCAGATGAGATTGTTTTGGGTATGGCTCATAGAGGAAGACTCAATGTTCTGGCGAATATAATTGGTAAGAGTTACAAAATGATATTTTCGGAATTTGAAGATGATATTGCAGATCGACCTCAAGGAACCGGTGATGTAAAGTATCATCTTGGAGCAACGGGGACTTATCAAACTTTCACTGAAAAGAAAATAAAAG
>CAYXXW010000156.1:0-6789 GCA_964469115.1 uncultured Melioribacteraceae bacterium | reverse complement strand
ATATAGCTATTCTACTCAGTTAACAACTCAATTCCTCTTTCAATTACTGTTCTTAGAAAAATTTCCAACTTAAGTTTGGTATTAACTGCTTTTATTTCAATCAATTAAATATATCTCAAAGTAACATAATGTATAGTAAGATATAAGTTAAATTGCTAAACTTCTGCTTCCATATGGTTTTAGAATAGACCTAATTTTTCAAAATTTTCAATCTGTTTAACATCTCTCATTACTGGAACAATATCATTTATTTTAAGTTTTAAGCTGCAACTACTTTACAGTATTGTTGAACATTTTATTTCCAAAAACAAGTTTAATCCATTTTCGCTTAAGTAAATGCATTGCCCGTTTTTTTTGCCAAAAAAACTAGTTGTCATTTAGGTATATGAAACTTAATCATTACTAAAAGTTAGTCAATGCGAGCATTGATTCTTCCCCGATAAGATCATTCGAGGATAGGTTTAATAATGGCGAAGTACTCTATATAATTTTATCAGATTGCTTAGAAAAAAAATCCTCCCAATGATGAATATTCTTTTGAATAATAGATTATTCAAAGGTTTCGTATATTTTAGTCCAAAATAATTTCGGTTGATTAAAAGTAGAAAATGGAAACAATTCAGCAAGCTAATAATGATAAAAATAATTTTGATTGGTTAAAAAAGCTAATTTTGATAATCATGTTCTTAGGTTTACTATTTTCAATTTATCAAGGGATGTGGTTTAATATTTTTCTTATATCTTTTTTAATAATTCTAACTCTTACACCCACAATTCTTTATAGAAAGTATAAATTTGTAATTCCTCATGAAATTGAAATTGTGGCAATTGTATTCATTTTTGCATCCGGTTATCTAGGCGAAGTTAGAGAATACTATGAAAAATTTTGGTGGTGGGATAAAATACTGCATACCAGCTCGGGAATATTATTGGGAATAGTGGGATTTTTAATAGTTTATATTCTTAATAAAATTGAACGTTTTATGATATTCATGAAACCCGGTTTTGTGGCTTTGTTTTCTTTTACATTTGCAGTTGCACTTGGGGCTGTTTGGGAAATATATGAATTTGGTATGGATAAGTTTTTTGATTTGGGTATGCAATCTCATGAACTTTATTCGGATTTGGAAGATACAATGTGGGATATTATAGTGGATACTTTAGGAGCAGCTATTATCTCATTTTTAGGATATTTTTATATGGCGAAGGATAAAGAGTTTTTTGTTCATGATTTACTTACAAAGTTTATTGAGCATAATCCAAAAATTTTTAAGAGTAAAAATAGTACCAAGCAATAGACTAAATATTTTATTCACTTTCTCCTAGTTCCTCAAAAGTCTTAATCTGCTCTACATCTCCCATTACGGCAACTATATCATTTATTTCAAATGTTAAATCTGCACTTGGATTATGATTAAATTTATCATTTCTCATTAAACCTACAACTGAAACTCCTGTAACAGTTCTGATCTGCAATTCCGTTATGGTTTTATCAATCATTTTATTCCCGTCAATAAGTTTAATCCATTTTAGCTCAAGTAAATGCATTGCATTTTTTAACGATGTAAGAGTTTCATAATCTGTTTTATTTTGATAAATAGGAGAATATAATTCTCTTCTAATTCCATCGGTAAATTCTTGAATTTCGGTTGGCGGAATATTTAAATGCAGCAATGCCTGTCTGGTAATTTCAAGACTTGCTTCAAATTCAGGCTGCACAACTTCATAAACACCATGATCATGAAGTAATTTTATTTGCTCTTCACCTTCAGCCCGACTAACAATGTGTAATTCTGGATTTAATAAACGAACTTCATCAACAATTGATTGTGCTGCTGCTATTGCGGGAGTTGTAATAATTAGTAATTTAGCATCAAGAACTTTTGCTGCATTTAATACTACTCTCTGACTAGCATCGCCAAATATAACGGAATACTTGTTTGTTTTTGCACTATCCACTCTTCTGGAGTCGAGCTCAATTATAACAAAATCTAAGTTTAACCTTTTTAAAACTTGTGCAATGTAAGATCCAATTCTTCCACCGCCGGCAATAATGATATGATCTCTTAGACCACTTTGGGGGATGTTCATAGTTTGAATTGGTTCACTTTTAAATCGCTTCCTTATTAGAGCATATAAAGGAGTTGTTAAACCGGAGACAAGTGGAGTAAGTACCATTGTAATTATGGCTGTACTTAAAATTAAAGAATATAGGCTTTCACTTATAGAATTAGTGCTTATTCCAACGCGTGCAAGAACAAAAGAAAATTCACCAACTTGAAAAAGACCTAAGCTGACAGCTAATGGAACAACATTTCTATAATTGAAAAATCGTGATATCGCTCCCAAAATAAGAGCTTTACCAAGAGAGACTACAATTACTACAGTTAAAACTTTAAATAAATTAGCAATCAGATAGTAAGGATTGAAAAGCATGCCAACCGAAACAAAAAAGAGAAGCACAAATAGATCTCTTACGGGAATTATATCACTTAAAGCTTGGTGACCGTAATCAGACTCACTTAAAACTAAGCCGGCAACAAAAGCCCCAAAAGCAAATGAAAGCCCAAATAAATATGTCGCATATCCAATTCCTAATCCAAGAGCGGTAACAGCTAGTAAAAATAATTCCCGCGAATTCCATCTAACAATGTAGGTCATCAGTTTAGGTATAGCTCTTGTCCCAAGAAAAATCATTGTTGCAAGGAATAACACAGTTTTGATTGCAGCAAATCCAAGAATTGAAAGTCCGTTTTCGGGATTATTTAATTGAGGTAATATTATCATCATTGGAACTATGGCTAAATCCTGAACTAACAAGATTCCAATCATGACCTTACTTGAAAGCGTTCCAAGTTTTCCCTGACTCATTAAAGTTTTTAAAAGAACCATTGTACTTGAAAGTGAAACTAATGCTCCAAGCCAAAGGGATTCAATTTTACTAAATCCCAAATAGGAGCCGATCAGATAACCATATCCAATTGTTAAGATTATCTGTATGGGTGTTCCAATTAAAGCGATTTTACGAACAGGTTTTAATTCTTTTAAAGAAAATTCAAGACCAAGTCCAAAAAGCAGAAGGGCAACACCAATTTCAGCAAGTAATTCAATATCATGAACTTTTGCAATTGGGATAAGACCCGTATATGGTCCAACAACCACGCCGGCTAAGATAAAACCAAGAATTAGTGGTTGTTTAAGTTGTTGTGCAATCAGTCCGCCTGCTAAGCCGGCAATTACAATTATAGAAATATCAGCTGCTATTCCCAATTCAAAAGCCTTTCTGGAATGAGGTATTTTTTAGAATATTTTGGTTAATCGATATTGAATTTTACAATTTTTGGTTGTCATTTAATTCAAATATCTACTTTTTTTTAAATTAAACTATTTCAAGCAATTCAATTTCAAAATGAAGATCTTTGTCCGCTAATTCATGGTTAGCATCTATTGTGACTTCAGCTTCACCAACATCAGTTATTTTTACAACCATAACATCACCTTCTTTGGTCTGAGTCTGCAATTTCATCCCAACTTCAGGATCTAATTCTTCAGGAAGATTTTGTTTTGGAAGCTTAACAACTAGATGATCATGTCTAACGCCGTAAGCCTCTTCAGCAGGGATATGAATTTTGGTAGTTTCACCAATTTCCAAACCTTCAACAGATTCTTCAAATTTTTTCAAAACTTGTTTCTCACCAATTGTAAATTCAAGTGGATCTCTTCCTTGAGATGAATCAAAAATATTCCCGTCATCTAATTTACCGGTATAATGCACTTTTACACGATCGCCGTTCTTAGCGTTAGCCATATTTGCCTTTCATTTTGTTAAAAAAAGTATTGCAAAATAATGAATATTTATTCTAAATTCTATCTTACCTCCGTTGAAGAAAATTGACCCTAATCACTAAAAATTTGTCTTTTTATGTCGATGATAGTTTCAAAATCTGAAGTTTTTTACAGTAAATTTTCTGAAATATACCAAATGTGGAATTAATGTATACAAATCAATTTGATGTTGCTGCGAGGATGAATGGAAAGAATAATTATTCTGATCTTAAGAAAAGAATAGATGATAATTATAACGATATTCTCCATACTATTTGTACATCGCAGAGATTAGATGATATAAATGTTGTCTTGGTTAAAGTTAAGCTGGAAAGGGCCACAGCAGATTCAGCCAATATATTTAAAGATTTTATGGCCAGAGATTTGGAGAGTAATATAAACTATGCTATTGATCTCACCGATGCATTATTTATGGATTCTACATTTTTAGGAGCATTAGTAGTTGCTTATAAAAAAGCTACAGCAATAAATAGTAAGATGAATATAATTCTAAACTTTGATAAACTTAAAATACTTTCTGCAATTGAACCACTAAAGAAAATTTTACACATGCACGGCTCAAAAGAGGAAGCTCTTAAAGAATTTAGCGAATAATTGAATTTTCCTACAGTAACTCTCATCTCCTTGCGAGATAACCCATCAGTTAAATAAAGTAACCTAATTCCCGATAATAATAAAGATAAAATTTATTTATTGGGGAGTAAATGAAAATATTTGAAAATCTTTCAATATCCAAAAAGATAAGTATTACAGTGCTTGGTATACTTTGCCTTTCGCTTACATTTTATCTAGTTATCTTTTTTGTGACTAATGATTCAAAAACTTACCAGCGTGTCGAGCAAGAAAATCAACAATTAAGTTCACTCCTTACCGAATCTATTGTATTGGCAATGGCTGCGGGAGCAGATGATACAGCCCCATTTATAGAAAATCTTGAAAAGTTTGAAAAAATTAAAGATGTAAGAATAATTCCAACTCATTTAATTGACGGTAATAATAACTCTAAATTTGATCAGCATGAAAAAGATCTTATTAATTCGAAACAAGATGCAAATTTTTATGAAGACTTTGAGGATGAGGAAGTTATAAGGTCTATAAGATTTATAAAAGCTGATGAAACTTGCATAGAATGTCATGATGTTGAAAAGGAAGATATTTTGGCGGTTGTTAGTATTAGACAATCACTTGAATCGACGAAATCTGAGCTTGCCTCGCAAAAAATAAATGCCCTTTGGATGGGTGGTATTACAGCTGTTATAACTTTTTTTCTAGTTTCATTTTTCGTTAACAAAAAATTGGGTATCCCTATTACTAAACTTTCTTTAGCAGCAAAAGATTTTTCAGAGGGAAAGTATACTAAAAAAATTGATTACACAAGTAAAGATGAATTAGGGCTATTAGCTAAAAGTTTTAATGATATGGCGGAAGAGATTAAATTCAAATTGCAATATTTAGATTATATGCCTGTTCCGGTTTACGCAATTGACACTGATTTAAATATAAGATATACCAATAAAAAAGGTGCAGAGTTAATAGGAAAAGATAAAAAATCAATAATAGGAAGTAAGTGTTACGAAAACATTAAAACTTCAATTTGCAATACGCAAAACTGTTTTTGTAAAAAGTCTGTTAATGGAGAAAAACTTGAACCGAAAGAAATAAATGCCAAATTGAATGGAAAAGAAATTCCGATATTGTTCTCAGGAGCTCCAATCACTAATAGTGAAGGGAAATTAATGGGAACATTGGAAACAATAAGCGATTTAACGGATTCGAAAGAAAAAGAAAACTATCTACACCGAAATACACAAAAAATTCTAAACGTAATGTCTAAACTTGCAGAAGGTGATCTAACTGTTCAGCTTAATTCTGAAAAAGAGGGAGATATAATTGATAATTTATTCAAGGGCTTTAACAAAGCAGTTTTGAAAATTAGAGAAATGATTTCTCAAGTAGGAGAAGCCGTTGCAGCTACTGCGAGTGCATCTGCCGAGATAAGTTCAAGTAGTGAACAAATGGCGGCTGGAGCTCAAGAGCAGAGCAGTCAGGCTATTGAAGTAGCAGACGCTATTAATCAGATGACAATAACTATATTGGATACAGCAGAAAATATTTCTTTAGCTGCCTTAAGAACTAAAGAAGCAGGCGAGCTTTCAGAAGATGGTTTAAAGATAGTTAAAGATGCAATCGAAGGAATGAATAAAATATCCAATGTAGTAAACCAGGCTGTTAAAACAGTAGAAGAACTTGGCAAGAGCAGTGAGAAAATTGGTGAAATTATAAAGGTAATTAATGAAATTGCAGATCAAACTAATTTGTTAGCACTTAATGCAGCAATAGAAGCCGCAAGAGCAGGTGAACATGGAAGGGGATTTGCAGTTGTAGCAGATGAAGTAAGAAAGTTGGCAGAAAGAACAACGAGTGCAACTACTGAAATTTCAGGGATGATTGGTAAGATACAAAATGATACAGCAAATGCAGTTAGTTCAATTAATTCTGGGACCGAAGAAGTTGGGAGGGGAAAAGAGCTTACAAAAAAAGCCGGAGAATCTCTAGAAAAAATCAATTCAGCAACATTGAATGTAATTAAGTTAGTCACTGAAGTTGCCGCAGTGAGCGAGGAACAGTCTGCAACTTCTGAACAGATATCAAGAAGTATTGACGGGATAAGCCAAGTTACACAAGAATCTACCGTTGGTGTTGAACAGATTTCCAGAACAGCAGATGACTTAAATAGATTAATGGAAAATCTCCAGAATATGATGAGCACCTTTAAAGTCTGTACCGAAGAAAATAAAGGGAATTATGTAAAAATTAAAAGCAAGAAGCATGAAAGTTTAGTCTAGTGTTTAACTTTTAATTGAAATCGCAGAAATTTTAGCTTAACAAACTGATATAATTTTAGGTGAGTCAAAAATATTTACGATTAACTTTGAGAAGTTT
>CAYXXW010000155.1:0-6805 GCA_964469115.1 uncultured Melioribacteraceae bacterium | reverse complement strand
TAGTCCAATAAGTAAAATTAAGCAGGCAACCGAATACGATATGCTAGACGATGCTGAAAAAGCAATAAAAGAAGTTGGTGATCAGATTAAGGAAAAAGGATTACCATCTCAAGTAGTTCCTTTAATTACCGGATTTACCGGTTACGGTAATGTTTCTAAAGGTGCTCAGCAATTATACGATCTTTTACCATGCATTGAAATTAAAGCAAGTGATCTTCAAAGTTTTATTGAGAAAGGGGAGTTTTCAAATAAAGTTGTTTATAAGGTTGAATACAAAGAAGCAGACATGTATTCTCATCCAACAGAAAAGGAATTTAGTTTTGAACATTTTGTAAATCACCCGAAAGAATACAGCAGCTTAATGCACAAATATTTACCTCATTTAACAATGCTGGTTAATGGAATTTACTGGGAAGAGAAATTCCCAAAGCATGTCACAAAAAAGTTGATGAAAAAATATTATGAAGAAAAAAGTGAACAGAAACTGAAAGTCATTGGTGATATAACTTGTGATATTGAAGGCTCGGTTGAGATGACGGTAAAAGCAACTTCATCAAAAAATCCGGCATTTGTTTATGAACCGTTAACTGATGAAATTAAGGATGGAATTGAAGGTAATGGACCGGTTATTTTAGCAGTTGATAAACTTCCTGCAGAATTGCCACGAGAAGCATCAAAAACATTTGGAGATGCTGTGCTTCCATTTGTAAAAGATTTAGCTAAAGCTGATTATTCGGCAGATTTTGAAAATTTAGATTTACCAAAAGAATTTAAGGATGCAGTAATTGCCCACAAGGGAAAACTGACGCTAAACTTTGAGTATTTAACAAAATTTTTACAATAAATTATTTGTTCTAAATTCTTAATTATATAGGTTTAGTCCTTGTAAAATCGTTTTTTTGCAGTTTTAATTCACCATATAATCAGTTTACTTCTAAGGTTAAATATGAAAAATATTCTTGTTCTAGGTGCCGGACAAAGTGCACCATTCATGATTTCTTATCTTTTAGATGAAGCAGAAAAAAATAATTGGTTTGTTACCGTTGCAGATATGGATGTTAATGTTGCTAGAGCTGCGGTAAATGGTCACGCACACGGCAGCGGTATTGAGTTTGATGTAAATGACTCTGAGAAAAGACACTCTTTAATCGATAAAAGTGAAATAGTTGTAAATTTTTTAACTCCAAAGTTTCAATATTTAATTGCACTTGATTGTATACGGTTTGGAAAACATGTTGTTTCAGCTTCTTATGAAAATAGTCGAGTCGCAGAATTAAATAATGATGCTGTTCATGAAGGGGTTTTAATATTAAATGAAATTGGGCTTGATCCCGGTATTGATCATATGTCGGCAATGGAAATAATTACCGGCGTAAGAGAGAAAGGTGGAACGATAAGCAGCTTCATCTCATATGGCAGTGGGATTCCTGCACCGGAAGTTAAATCAAATCCACTAAACTATTGTATTACTTGGAACCCCTCAAATGTTGTTACTGCTGGTGATGCCGGAGCTCAATATTTAGAAGAAGGTAAAATAAAACTTCTTCCTCATCACGAAGTTTTTAGAAGAACATGGAATGTTGATATTGACGGTGTTGGAACTTTAGAGGCTTATCCTAATAGAGATTCTCTTCTTTATCAAAAGATATTTAAGCTGAAAAAAGTTGATACTATGATAAGAGGTACACTGCGATACCCCGGATGGAGTGAAACCTGGTATCAGATAGTAAAATTAGGTTTATACTTAAATTCACTTACCCTGCCCGAAATTGCTGACAAAACATACAAGGAATTTACTGAAATGTTTATTCCGCTTCATGTTTCCGGACAAAAAGTAGATGCAAGAGTGGCAAATTATCTTGGTATCAGTCCAACCGGTACCATCATGAAACATCTTACCTGGTTAGGACTTTTTAGTGAAGAAAAAATTGGTGTGAATTATAAAACTCCAATGAATTTAATGATTGAACTCATAAAACGTAAAATGCCACTACCTGAAGGTGAAAGAGATATGGTAATTCTTCATCATGAAATTGTTGCTGATTATGGTAATAATAGACCTAAAGAAAAAATCACTTCTACGTTGATTGAATATGGGAATCCTAATGCAAAGTATACTGCTATAGCAAAAACAGTTGGTGCGCCGGCTGCAATTGCTGTAAAGCTTATTCTAAAGGGAGAGCTAAAACTATCCGGCTGCCATATTCCAACACATTTGGAGATTTATCCATTAGTAATGAAAGAACTGGAAACCTTGGGAATTAAGTTTAAAGAGAAGGTAGAAATAATTAAATAATTGTAAGAAGATAAAATAACTCAGGTATCATTTTGAGTTATTTTAAACAGTGGGGGGCTAACTATTAGGAATAAATTTTTATTATTATTTTATGCTGCTTTTCTGCTTTCTTCAATAAACTCAATAAAGTGTTGAAATATTTCTATTTCTTCTAGTGATAAAGTTTGCCTTGCAGTTTCAAAAGCAATTCTTAACCAGTGGGTATTAATTCCTTTTACCACATCTGGTACTTCAATCTTTTCATCTTGATTAGTAAAGAACAGTTCGGCTAATGCATTTGCTGCTTTGATATTTATTAAATTGTTGAATTTAGTATTGTTAGCAATTTTAATAAGGTATTCGTAATAATTTGGATGGGTTAGTGATATTTGTATAGCAGTGAGACCTGCTTCGTTGGTTTCATCTGTTTTATGAAATACCCGAAGGTCCTTATCAATTGCAATAAGGATCAATTGATCAATTGCATCAGGCCTTTTGCCTAATTTTTCTTCTGCATAATTTATAAGATTTTTAATAGCAATTTTTATTGTTGCTGTTAACAATCTCTTTGCTTTTTCAATTATCTGTATACTTGATCTTACTCCGCCTTTTGCTTCATTAATAATCTCTTTTATTTTCCCTTCGTCGCAAAACCTGTTTAGTTCTTCAATAGTAATTCGTCTATTACTCGAAGAAATTTCTGACCAACCTTGTGCTCTTAATTTTCTTCGTTTTTGTTCTTTTTTCTCCTCAACATAATTAGCTTCATCTTTGTCTTTCATAATGATGGGAATATCATTATATGCAAATTTCTCTAAAACTATTGGATAGAACTCCCTATTAACTTTAAAAGATACAACCGTTTTATCACCAATCATACCGGTTCTAAATTTTATTATTGATAATTGAGAATATCTATCCTTTAAAAATTTTAAAATCGATTTAATTGACACTAAGTCTTTTTCGTTAGTTAAAACCGTTATTGATTTTAGATTATTTAAAGTATCAGACAACATAATTAACTTATGTTAATTGTTCGTGTTCTTTATTTGATAAAACTTTTGTCAAGTCCAATAAAATAAGTAGTCTATCTTCTAGTTTACCAATAGCTGTTATATATTCAGAATCAACACCTGAAACTATTTCCGGTGGCGGTTCTGTAATACTTTTAGGTATTCTTAAAACTTCTTTTACTTCATCTACAATAAATCCAATTGTCTTATCATTAAGATCAACAACAATAATTCTTGTCTCGGCATCATATTCTTTTACGTCAAGTCCTAATCTTGAACGAAGATTAATTACAGGAATAATTCTGCCTCTTAAATTAACTACACCTTCCACAAAATTTGGGGAGTTAGGAACTACTGTAAGTTCCATCATTTTATTAATTTCCTGAACTCTTAAAATATCAACACCAAATTCAGCTTCACCTACTTTAAAACTTACCAACTGAAGTAATTCTTCAGTAACAATAGTAGTATTTTCAACATTATCCATTTATATAACCCCTTATGATATTTCTAAAAAGAAATCTTTCTTTTTGAATTGCTAATAATTTTTCTTTTAGCATATTTATTTACTTTAAACCTTTGGACTGTCTCTTTAACATTTTCAATGTTTTTGTTTTGGTCGAATTCAGCATTTTGTAAATTTGGCATTCCAGTTAATTTTTCATTAGATCTATTCTCATAGGCTTTTTTATCTTTGTATACGCTAGAATTTGACCAAAATCTTAACAAATGGTTTTTCCTTAATTGCTTATTGCAACTTATTTTTTATTTCTCTGATCTCTGTTAATTACGAGATTCAAAAAACTTACAGTAAGTTCTTTGAATTAGTATTAATTCCTATAAAATTATCGTAAATAAATCAGCTTGGTTTAGAATTTCTTCATTCATTTTTTTTGAATTTAATTTGACTTTAATATATCTTTAGTACATAAAATATACTTTTAGGTCTGCTTTGATACTCATCTTAAATCTAGTTGTTATTTTCACTCAAAAATTTTATAATTTATTCTCTATTCTAGGAGGTAGTTAATGGGCTGGTTATATGATCGGTTGAACTCATCAATCGGCAAAAAAATTATTATGGCGGTTACCGGAATATTACTGATACTCTTTTTGGTAGTTCATTTACTTAACAATCTACTATTGTTTTTAGGTCCGGAAATTTTCAATGAAAATGTTGCAAGACTGGAAGCAGTAAAACCATTGGTAAGAGTTATTGAAGTTGTATTAGCATTAATATTTATATTCCACATCTATTACGCATTAAAGTTATGGATAGAAAATAGGAAAGCTAATCCAAACAAATATGCTGTTAACGCAAACAAATATGCTGTTAATGCAAACTCAGAAAACAGTACTTTTTATTCGAGGTTTATGAATATTAGTGGAAGTATTATTTTTGTTTTTCTACTATATCATTTATGGACCTTTTGGGGATCGTATAATTATGGTGCTCACCCTGTTGATGGCTCGCATCCATTTTATGGTATAGTTCAAGAAGCATTTGCAAATCCACTTGTTTCAATCTTTTATATTATTGCTATGGTTATTCTGGGTCTTCATTTAAATCACTCATTCCAAAGTGCCTTTCAAACATTTGGTTGGCGTAATAAAAAATACACGCCACTAATTGAAAAAATTGGGACCGCTATTGCCATTATATTTGTTATTGGCTTTGGTTCTATTCCAGTATTCTTTTATTTAGCTTCAATGGGAGGCAACTAATGATAAAATTAGACTCAAAAATTCCGGAAGGAAACATCTCCGAAAAATGGATAAATCACAAGTTCAATATGAAACTTGTAAACCCTGCTAATAAAAGAAAATTTGATGTAATTGTTGTTGGTACTGGTTTAGCAGGAGCAGCTGCGGCAGCAACAATGGGAGAACTTGGTTATAAAGTAAAGGCGTTTACATATCACGATTCAAGTAGAAGAGCTCATTCAATTGGGGCTCAAGGTGGAATAAACGCTGCCAAAGATTATCAGAATGATGGTGACTCGATATACAGATTATTTTATGATACTGTAAAAGGCGGCGATTTCAGATCAAGAGAAGCAAATACTTATAGACTTGCAGAGGTGAGTAACAATATTATTGATCAATGTGTGGCTCAAGGTGTTCCTTTTGCAAGGGAATATGGGGGAACTTTAGCAAACAGATCATTTGGTGGTGCTCAAGTTTCGAGAACATTTTATGCCAGAGGAGAAACCGGACAACAATTATTATTGGGAGCTTATAGTTCATTAAATAGACAAATTAAATTAGGTAGTGTTGAAGTGTATCATCGCCGCGAAATGCTTGATTTAGTGATTGTTGACGGACAGGCAAAAGGAATTGTTGTTAGAAATTTACTTACTGGGGAAATGGAAAGTTATTCAGCTCAAGCGGTGGTTCTTGCCACCGGGGGCTACTCAAATGTATTCTTTCTTTCAACAAGTGCAATGATGTGTAACACTACGGCGATCTGGCGAGCACACAAAAGAGGAGCTGCTTTTGCTAATCCTTGTTATACACAAATTCACCCAACTTGCTTACCACAACACGGCGAAGGACAATCAAAGCTAGTATTAATGAGTGAGAGTTTAAGAAACGATGGAAGAATTTGGGTGCCAAATATCGTTGGTGAAAAAAGAGCCCCGGCAGATATCCCTGAAGATGAAAGAGATTATTATCTAGAGAGAAGGTATCCTGCATTTGGCAACCTTGCACCGAGAGATATTTCTTCACGCAGTGCTAAATATGCTTGTGATGAAGGGAAAGGTGTAAATGGCGGTAGATCAGTTTACTTAGATTTTGCTGATGCAATTGAGAGATTGGGAGAGGATACGGTTAGAGAGAAATATGGTAACTTATTTGATATGTACCAAAATATAACTGATGATAATCCATATAAAGTACCAATGCAAATTTATCCTGCCCCTCATTATACAATGGGTGGTTTGTGGGTTGATTATAATCTTATGAGCAATATCCCTGGATTATTTGTAGCCGGTGAAGCCAATTACTCTGACCACGGAGCCAATAGGCTTGGAGCAAGTGCATTAATGCAAGGTTTAGCGGATGGTTACTTTGTTATTCCTTATACAATTGGCAACTATTTTGGAGGAGAAAAACCCGATAAAATTGATGTTAATAAAGTAGAGTTTAAAGAAACTGAAGAAGCTGTAAAAGAAGATGTAAATAAACTTATTTCTATAAATGGTAAGCAAACGGTTGATGATATACATAGAAAACTTGGAAATCTATTAATAGATAAAGTCGGAATGTCTCGAGATGAAGCCGGTTTAAAACAAGTTATAAAAGGTATTAGTGATTTAAGAGATGAATTCTGGAATGATGTTAAAGTTGTTGGTAAAGGGGAAGATTTTAATTTGACTTTAGAAAGAGCTGGAAGAGTTGCCGATTTCTTAGAGTTAGGTGAACTTATGGCTGTTGATGCTCTAGATAGGGATGAATCATGTGGCGCACATTTTCGTGAAGAGCACCAAACAAAAGATGGAGAAGCAATTAGAAA
>CAYXXW010000154.1:0-6825 GCA_964469115.1 uncultured Melioribacteraceae bacterium | reverse complement strand
AGCACCGTCCATTTGAGCAGCACCAGTAATCATATTTTTAACATAATCAGCATGACCAGGACAATCTACATGAGCATAATGTCTATTTGCAGTTGAATATTCAACGTGAGCAGTAGCAATAGTAATACCACGTTCTCTTTCTTCAGGTGCATTATCAATACTATCAAATGATCTTTGTTCTGACAAACCTTTTTTTGATAATGCCATTGTTATAGCGGCTGTAAGTGTAGTTTTACCATGATCAACGTGTCCAATTGTTCCAATATTTACGTGTGGCTTACTCCTATCAAATTTTTCTTTTGCCATTGGTTCTCTCCTTGTTATTTTCTCTATTACTAATATTTATCTTAAACTGATGATACTTTATTTGTTTGTGTTTTTTCTACTATTTCATCTTCAACTGATTTAGGTAATTGAGCATAGTGTAAAAACTGCATTGAATAAATAGCTCTACCTTGTGTCATGGATCTGATGGTTGTTGCATATCCAAACATTTCTGCTAAAGGAACTGTTGCTTTAATAACTTGAGCATCTTTTCGTGAATTAAAACCTTCAATTTTACCACGTCTTGAATTCAAATCGCCCATTACATCACCTAAATATTCTTCAGGTGTAGTTACTTCAACATCCATAATAGGTTCTAAAATTTTAGGACTAGCTTTTCTAGCACCAGACTTGAATGCCATAGATCCTGCAACTTTGAAGGAAATTTCATCAGAATCTACATCATGATAAGATCCATCATACAATTTGACTTTTACATCCACAATTTGATATCCGGCAATAACACCATTTCTCATAGCTTCTTGGATTCCATTGGAAACTGGATTAATATATTCTTTTGGCACGGTACCACCAACAATCGCATTTTCAAATTCAAATCCTTTACCCGGTTCATTAGGTGATATTTCTAACCAAACATGTCCGTATTTACCTCGACCACCACTTTGTTTAACAAACTTACCTTCAGCTTGAACTGTTTTGGTAATAGTTTCTCTATACGCAACTTGAGGTTTACCAACATTTGCATCGACTTTGAACTCACGTTTCATTCTATCAACTAATATCTCAAGATGAAGCTCACCCATTCCACTTATAAGTGTTTGATTGGTCTCTTCATCAACATTTACTTTAAAAGTAGGATCTTCGTCTGATAATTTTTGCAAAGCTTCTGACAATTTATCTTGATCAGCTTTAGTCTTAGGTTCAATTGCAATCTGAATTACAGGTTCAGGGAATGCCATTTTTTCTAAAATTATCTGATCATCTTCAGTGCAAAGTGTGTCGCCAGTTCTAGTGTTTTTTAATCCAACAAAAGCAACTATATCACCAGCTCTAATCTCATCCAAATCTTCGCGGTGGTTCGCATGCATCTCTAAAATTCTTCCAACTCTTTCTTTTTTATCCGAAACAGAATTGTATATATAAGATCCGGCTTTTAACTTTCCTGAGTAAACTCTAACAAAAGCTAATTTCCCTACATAAGGGTCTGTCATAATTTTAAATGCGAGAGCTGTAAATTTCTCGTCTTCTGAAATTTTTCTAACTACTTTATCATCTTTATGTATATGATGAGCAACAATCTCTTTTGAATCAATAGGAGATGGTAAAACTTCTACTACTGTATCCAATAATTTTTGAACACCTTTATTCTTAAATGAAGATCCACATAAAACAGGAATTATTTTTAATTCCATTGTTGCTTTACGTAATACACTTTTAATCTCATCTTCAGTTATTTCTTCACCTTCAAGATATTTTTCTAGTAAATTGTCGTCAACATCAGAAACAGCTTCTAACATTAAAGTTCTATATTTATTGGCAACTGCTATCAGATCAGTTGGAATTTCCATGTCTTCAAAATTAGTTCCAAATGAATCATCTTTGTACATTCTGGCTTTCATAGTCATCAGATCAATGACACCGGCAAACAAATCCCCTTCTCCAACCGGAAGTGTAATTGGAACAGCGTTGGCTCCCAATCTATCTTTCATCATTTCCACAGCATGGTAAAAATCCGCACCTACTCTATCCATTTTATTGACAAAAGCAATTCTAGGGACTTCATATTTATCTGCTTGTCTCCAAACTGTTTCAGATTGAGGTTCAACACCACCCACTGCACAAAAAAGTGCAACCGCACCATCCAAAACCCTTAATGATCTTTCAACTTCTACAGTAAAGTCAACGTGTCCGGGTGTATCAATAATATTTATTTGATGTCCCTTCCATTCAGCTGTTGTAGCAGCACTAGTAATAGTAATACCACGTTCTTTCTCTTGCTCCATCCAGTCCATAGTAGCAGCGCCATCATGAACTTCACCTAATTTATGAACTCTTCCTGTATAATATAAAATACGTTCGGTCGTAGTTGTCTTTCCAGCATCTATGTGGGCCATAATTCCGATGTTTCTTACCTTTGCAATATCTACTCTTTTTTTAGCCATCTAACTTAGATCTTTCCTTTACCATTTAAAGTGTGCAAAAGCTTTATTTGCTTCAGCCATTCTGTGAACGTCATCTTTTTTCTTAACAGAAGAACCTTCTCCGTTTGAAGCGGCTAAAAGTTCTGCAGTTAATTTCAGTGTCATTGTTTTATCTTTTCTATCTCTTGAATAATTTCTTATCCATCTAAAAGCAAGAGCAATTCTTCTTTCGGGTCTAACTTCCATTGGGACTTGATAAGTAGCACCACCAACTCTTCTGCTTCTAACTTCAACATAAGGCTGAACATTACTAACTGCTTTCTTAAATACTTCTAAAGCAGGTTTTTTAGTTTTTTGTTCCAACATTTCTAAACTTTCGTATACTAACTTTCTAGACGTAGTTTTTTTTCCATCCCACATCATATAGTTGATGAACTTAGCAACTAACAGATCGTTATATTTTGGATCTGGTTTGATGTATCTCTTTTCTGCTCTTCTTTTTCTCATAATATTTTATTTCTTTGGTTTTTTAGTGCCGTATTTTGATCTAGATTTTTTTCTTTCTTCAACACCGCTGGTATCGAGCGCACCTCTAATTATATGATATCTTACACCAGGCAAATCTTTAATTCTTCCACCTCTAATTAACACAATAGAGTGCTCTTGAAGATTATGTCCTTCACCGGGAATATACGCGGTTACTTCGTTACCATTTGTTAATCTAACTCTTGCAACTTTTCTTAAAGCAGAGTTTGGTTTTTTTGGAGTTGTAGTATATACACGAGTACAAACTCCTCTCTTTTGAGGACAAGCATTAAGCGCAGGAGCCTTGTTTGCAGCTACTATTTGCTTTCTACCTTTCCTAACCAACTGACTGATTGTTGGCACTTATTCCCTCCGTTTAGTTTGGCACTTATAAAAAATTCAGATTCAAAATATAAAAATATCCCTTGGTATTAGCAAGGGATACATTATTTTTTTTAATTAATTTCTATATATTTTTTACGCTTCTACAGTCTCCGACACTTCTGCTTCTTCGGACGTTTCAGCCTCTTTTTCTTTAGCTGTTAGAATGATGTTTTTATATTTTTTGAGCCCCGTTCCAGCAGGAATCATGTGACCCATAATTACATTTTCTTTTAATCCCAGAAGTGTATCAACTTTTGCAGAAATTGAAGCATTTGTTAATACTTTCGTGGTTTCTTGGAATGATGCAGCCGACAAGAAACTTTCGGTTGAGAGTGCAGCTTGAGTGATACCCAACAATACGTTGCCAAAAGTTGCTGGTTCAGCATCTTTCACCTTAATCTTGTCTAATTCTTTCTTTGTCAATTCCGCATTAATTTCTCTAACGTCTGCTTTTGTGAGCAATTCACCAATCAGCATATCAGATCCACCTATATCTTCAATGATTACATTAGATTTAATATTTTCATTCTCTTCAATGAATTTCCTTCTATCAACCAAATCTTCTTCAATGAATGATGTATCACCTGATGAAACAACTCGCAATTTTTGAAGCATTTGTTTTACGATAACTTCAATATGCTTATCGTTAATTTTAACACCCTGTAATCTGTAAACATCTTGAATTTCATTTACAAGATATTCTTGAACAGCATTTGTTCCTTTAATTTTGAGGATATCATGCGGATCAATTGGACCGTCTGTTATTTTTTCACCAGCGGGAATTTCATCACCTTCTTGAACTAAAATATGTTTACTATAAGAAACATTATATACATGTTCTGTTACACCATCAAGTGATTCTATTATAATTTCTCGAGAACCTTTTTTTCTGGCACCAAATTTAACAATACCTTCAATCTCAGAAACAACAGCAGGATTATGAGGGCTTCTTGCTTCAAAAAGTTCTGTTACTCTTGGCAGACCACCTGTAATATCTCTTGATTTAGAGGTTGATTTTGAAATTTTGGCCAGAATTGTGCCTGCACCAACTTTTTCACCTTCTTCAACAGCTAAATAAGCACCAGTAGGTAAATTGAGAATTTTTTCTGTTCCGTCTTCTTGAAATACTCTAATACTTGGAGTTAAATTCTTATCTTTTGATTCAATAACAACTTTTTGAACGTGACCTGTTTGTTCATCGGCAACTTGTTGAATTGTTGAATTATCAACAAAATCGATAAACTCAATTCTACCTGGAATATCTGTAAGAATAACCGCGTTATAAGGATCATGATTATAAAGAGGTTGTTTCCTTTTAATTACGTCTCCATCGTTTACTAAAAGTTCAGAACCATAAGGAATATCGTATTTCTTGATTTGTCTGTTATCATCATCATAAATACCTATAGAACCTCTTCTACCAGTTAGAACTTTAACTGTCCCTCTAAAATCTTCTTTTTCAACATAATTAATTCTATCAAACTGAATTTTACCATCAACACTTGATTCAACTTGCGACTGACTTGCAATTCTTGATGAAGTACCACCCAAGTGGAATGTTCTAAGTGTAAGCTGCGTTCCAGGTTCCCCAATTGATTGAGCTGCAACAATACCAACTGCTTCACCAATATCAGCAATATTACCTGTAGTAAGGTTTCTACCATAACATTTAGCACATACACCATGTTTAGATTCACATGTAAGTACTGTTCTAATATAAACTGAATCAATATTTGCATCATCAATTTGTTCAGCAACTTCTTCAGATATTTGCTCACCGGCTTCAATTATTAAATCATCTGTTCTAGGATCATAAACATCTTCTTGAGTTGTACGTCCAGTAATTCTTTCTGCTAATGGCTCTCTTTCAAGTTCAACATCTTTAAGAGCAGAAATGTAAACACCTCTAATTGTACCGCAGTCATCTTCCGAAATAATAACATCTTGAGCAACATCGCATAATCTTCTTGTTAAATAACCAGCATCGGCCGTTTTAAGAGCAGTATCAGCCAAACCTTTCCTAGCACCGTGTGTTGAAATAAAGTACTCAAGAACTGTTAAACCTTCTTTAAAGTTTGCAACGATTGGATTTTCAATAATTTCTCCCGATTGACCGGACAAACTTTTCTGCGGCTTCATCATCAATCCACGCATACCGGCTAACTGACGAACCTGTTCTTGTGATCCTCTCGCACCTGAATCAACCATCATATGTAATGAGTTGAAGCCGTGCTGATCAACTTTAATTTTTTCAATTAATGATTTACTAACATTATTTGTGGTATGTGTCCAAACGTCAATAATTTTGTTATAACGTTCAGCATCAGTAATTAATCCTTGCTCATGTTCATCTAAAATACCAGATACTTTTTTATTTGAATCATCAATGAGTTTTTTCTTTTCTTCAGGAACGATCATATCACTAAAACTAATTGAGATACCAGCTTTTGTAGCATATTTGTAACCAATAGTTTTAAGATCATCTAAGAACTTAGCTGTGACTTTATTGCCCAGCTTAATGAACATTTTATAGATAAATCCACTAAAGACCTTTTTAATTAACAACTCATTAAAGAATCCCATTTCTGATGGAACTATTTGGTTGAAAATTACTCTACCAGTAGTAGTATCAATGAATTTACCATCATGTTTAAATTTAATTTTTGCATGTAAATCAAGTTCACCGGTATCATGAGCAATAATAACTTCTTTTGTATCGCTAAATAAAAGTCCCTCACCTTTTGCTCCGGGAAGTACTTTAGTAAGGTAATAGCATCCTAGCACTATGTCTTGTGTAGGAACAACTATTGGACTACCATTTTGCGGCGATAAAATATTGTGGCTAGAAAGCATCAAAACAGAAGCTTCTAATTGTGCTTCGTAAGAGAGCGGCACATGAACAGCCATTTGGTCACCATCAAAATCCGCATTGAAAGCAGTACAAACCATTGGATGAAGCTGAATAGCTTTTCCATCAATTAATTTTGGCTGGAAAGCCTGGATTCCCAATCTATGCAAGGTTGGAGCTCTATTAAGCATTACAGGATGACCTACGATCAACTTCTCTAATATATCCCAAACAATTGGTTCTTTTCTATCAACTGCTTTTCTTGCACTTTTAACAGTTTTGTAATATCCTCTATCAAGCAGTTTTCTAATAATAAACGGCTTAAATAATTCAACAGCCATATCTTTGGGTAAACCGCATTCGTGAAGCTTTAATTCCGGACCTACTACAATTACTGAACGGCCTGAATAATCAACTCTTTTTCCAAGTAAGTTCTGACGGAATCTACCTTGCTTACCTTTAAGCATATCACTTAATGACTTAAGAGGCCGGTTTCCATCACTTCTAACTGCACTTGATCTTCTCGAATTGTCAAATAAAGCATCAATAGATTCTTGAAGCATTCTCTTTTCATTTCTAAGAATTACTTCAGGAGCTTTAATATCAATTAATCTTTTAAGTCTATTGTTGCGGATAATAACT
>CAYXXW010000153.1:0-6828 GCA_964469115.1 uncultured Melioribacteraceae bacterium | reverse complement strand
ATTTTATAGATCCAGCTATTTATACTGCAAAAGAGTTGTATGATTATCTATCTGAAGAAAAACTATTTAATGATGGTAATATTGAGAATAGTGAATTTTATATAAGTGTTCCCAATATAATGAATAGCAGTATATCTTTAGATGGTTATGGAAATTTCACATATGAATACAAGTATGGTAGGACAGAAAATCAAATACAAGAATATGTAAAAAGGGTTCCCTTTAGTCAAAAAAATATATCTGTTAATGTTGCGGATCGTCTTTCTGAGAAAATACCATTCACTTATACTTTGATTAAAAAATTTAATGATCGCAATCCCAAAACGTTTTTTCTAGATGCTGATGAAAAACTTGACTAAAAAGAACTTCTTTTCTTTACAAATAAATTTATATTTTTTGAAATTGAAACTAGACAATAAAAATATATGAAGAATATTATTAAAACGGAACTTAATTTACATTTAGAGACTGTTAAAAAAGTAATGTCTGATTTTGAACAAATTATTGAAGATGTTGCTGAAATATTAGTTGATACAATAAAAAATGGAAATAAAATAATTCTCTTTGGCAATGGTGGAAGTGCAGCTGACGCTCAGCATATTGCCGCAGAACTAAGCGGCAGATACAAGAAAGAAAGAAGGGGATTACCTGCACTTGCACTAACAACAGATACATCGGCACTTACTGCCATTAGTAATGATTATGGTTTTGATTATGTGTTTTCACGTCAAGTTGAAGCTATTGTAAAAGGAGGTGATACACTAATTGGGATTTCAACTTCTGGGAACAGTAAAAATGTTATTAATGGTTTGCTAAAAGGGAAAGAACTAAACTGTAAACTTATTGGATTAAGCGGTTATGACGGTGGTGAATTAAGTGATGTTGCTGATATTAATATTGTTATACCTTCCAATAATACTGCTCGCATTCAAGAAATGCATATCTTAATTGGGCATATCTTCTGTCAAATTATAGAAGAAAATATATAATACAATTCCCAACTCCATAGAGAAGTTGGGAATTCTTATCTAAGAAATTTTACTATCTATTTTATTTGTGACATATCTGAAAATGTATAGTGCAATTGCCGCAACCGCTGCAATTACAACAAAGTAATACCATAAGACATGTGCATCAGCATAATAGGCTGCTTTTTGAACTTCAGTGATTCCCGCTGGTAACGAATTTGGATCGGGACAGTATGCATCGAGTAAAAATCCGGACATGATAAATCCAATCAGGGCTGAAAAGAAAGAATGTAAGTGACTAAATCCCATATAGACACCTTCTTCACCCTCAGGAGCTTGACGTGCAAAATATTCTAAAAATCTGGGAGAAATAAAACACTCTGCAAGACCTTGAATTCCAATTCCAATAATCATCATTACTGTTAGTGGGTGCATTGTAAAAAAGCCTAAAATATTTATTGATGTTCCAGTAATACTTTCTAATGATTGACTCATCGACATTGCTAAAGCCGAGATTGGCATTATTATCATACCAATAAGCATAACTGAGACTGCTTTATATTTTTTTGTTACTTGTGTGATGCCAACAACAAATATTACAACTATCAATGGATTAACATTTGCAAGCCATTCTGGTTTGGCATCTTCACCTAATAATCGAATAACATATTTAGGCATTGTGGCATATAATTGATGTTGGATAATCCAAAATCCAGCAACTATTAAAGTGAGGATTATTAGTCTTGGTGTAGAGAAAATTTTAATTAGTGCATTTATTACATCTTTTAATGATTTGCCATTCTCAACTCTGTTTTCATCAATTTTAAAAATAAATATTGCAAAAAGTAATGCAAGAAAAGCCATTCCAGCAGAAAAGAAATTTACGTATTCTAAGCCAATCCCTTGTCTGATACTAGGAACAACGGTTTTACCACCGAACGCACCTATGTTAACGACCCAATAAAAAAGAGAAAATCCTCTTGCTTTATTTGCTTCATTAGTTGTTTTCGCTACCGTACCGGTGATTAATGGTTTAATGAATGATCCACCGATCAGAACAATGGATAAGAAAAATATTACCAATGCCTTTGAGTGGAAAATACCAAGGAAAAAATAACCTATTGTTAAAAGTGAGAAGGCGACAATTAAACCATTTTTAAAACCAATTTTATCGCCAATGGCACCAACAAAAGGAGGGAAAAAGTATAATAATGCAAAAAATACACCAGCTACAACACCTGTAGCCTTGTCATCAAATCCAACGACATCGGTCAAATATAAAGTTAATACTATAAAAAATCCGTAGTAAGCTGCTCTCTCACATAGCTCCATAAAATTTGCTAGCCAAAATTCTTTTGGGAATTTCCAAGATTCGGTATTATCTAATTTGTCCATAAGTACCCTTATAAAAATATTCGATAAATGTATATTATTTAGTAATTACGCATAATTATTAATAATTATTTCGATTTTATAACAATAATCAACAATAATGAATTTTTATACTTGACAAAAAATAAATTAACTGATATTATTACAAACAGTAAAAATGAAAAATTTATACGCAAATATAGCAAAACAAAATGAAGTAGTTGCACTTAGTGTAAACAGTGCAATTGAATTATTGAACCTACCAATCAACATTATTATTCTTCTTGGAATTAACCTCATTCTCAGCCTTATTATTATTATCGGCTAAGATAAGCGGTCAATCTCACAATCACTTTTACAAAAAAATATATAAAACGATTTGGGGACTGACCTAAAACCAAGGAAAGTATTCGGATTGGTTTAAAATTAAGAGGATTTTGTGAGGTCAGATACAATAAAAAAGGGATATGATAAAGCTCCCCACAGAAGCTTATTAAAAGCAACTGGTGTAATCAAAGATGATTCTGATTTCGATAAGCCATTTATTGGAGTCTGTAATTCCTATATAGACTTAATTCCAGGTCATGTTCATCTTCAGGCTTTCGGCAAAATTATCAAAGAAGCAATTAGAGAAGCTGGCGGAATACCATTTGAATTTAACACAATTGGGGTTGATGACGGTATTGCAATGGGACACATTGGAATGCGTTATTCACTTGCAAGTAGAGAGTTAATTGCGGATTCAGTTGAAACGGTTGTTGAGGCTCATAGATTAGACGGACTTATCTGCATACCAAACTGTGATAAAATTGTACCAGGAATGCTGATGGGTGCAATTAGGGTAAATGTTCCAACTATTTTTATTTCCGGCGGACCTATGAAAGCCGGAATACTTTCTGATGGAACTAAATCAGATTTGGTTTCTGTATTTGAGGGTGTAGGGAAGCATCAATCAGGTGAAATTAATGATGCACAATTGAAAGAATTAGAAGACTTGAGCTGTCCGACTTGTGGTTCATGTTCAGGAATGTTTACAGCTAATTCTATGAATTGTCTGATGGAAGCTATAGGATTGGCTTTACCAGGTAATGGTACTATATTAGCTATTGATCCTGCACGTCACGAACTTGCCAAAACTGCGGCAAAACAATTATTAAACTTGATAAAAACCGATATCAAACCATCCGACATTGTTACAGAAGAATCAATTAAAAACGCAATTACTTTAGACGTGGCAATGGGTGGAAGCACAAATACAATTCTTCATACACTAGCAATTGTAAATGAAGCTGGATTAAAAATAGATTTAGATGATATTAATAAAATTTCTAACAAGACTCCAAATATTTGTAAAGTTAGCCCAGCTAGACCAGATATCCACATTGAGGATGTTGCAAATGCTGGTGGAATTTCAGCAATATTAAAGGAATTATCAAATAGAGAAGGTTTACTTGATACTAGCAGAATTACTGTTACTGGTAAAACATTAGGGGAAAATATTGCGGATGCTAAAATAGCTGACAATGATGTTATACGAACGCTTGATAATCCATATTCAGAGAGTGGAGGCTTGGCAGTATTATTCGGTAATCTTGCAATAGATGGTTCAATTGTTAAATCAGCAGCTGTTGATAAAGATATGCTGGTACATAAAGGTCCTGCAGTTATTTACAATAGCCAAGATGAAGCGCTTGAAGGAATAAAAAACAAACAAGTTAAAGCAGGCGATGTTGTAATAATTAGATATGAGGGTCCCAAAGGTGGACCAGGAATGCCTGAAATGTTAGCACCAACAAGTGCAATTATGGGCATGGGATTGGGAAGTAAAGTCGCCTTGATTACAGATGGACGCTTTTCTGGTGGAACGAGAGGAGCTTGTATTGGTCATGTTTCTCCCGAAGCAGCTGAAGGTGGTGGGATTGCAATAGTACAAAATGGAGATATTATTTCAATTGATATACCTAATAAGAAACTTGAAGTGGAAATTTCAAAAGAAGAAATTGCTGAGAGATTTAAGAAGTTGCCTCCATTTGAACAAAAAATTAAAAAAGGATTTCTAGCTAGATATACTAAACTTGTTACTTCTGCCAATACTGGCGCAATATTAAAAATTTGATAATCAACCTTGGAAGGATAAAATAATGAGTACATCCAAAAAAACACTAACTGGATCAGAAATATTTTTTGAAGCTTTAAGAAAGGAAAAAGTTGAATATATTTTTGGTTACCCAGGTGGTGCAACATTAAAGTTATATGAACAATTATATGATGTTGACTTTTTACAACATATTCTGTGCAGACATGAGCAGGGTGCAACACACATGGCCAAAGGATACTCAATTGTTTCTGGCAAACCAGGTGTAGTTCTTGTAACTTCCGGTCCCGGTGCTACTAATACTGTTACCGGTATTGCCGATGCATATATGGATTCTAATCCATTGGTTGTTTTCACCGGACAAGTCCCAACTCATTTAATTGGTAACGATGCTTTTCAAGAAGCTGATATTATTGGTATAACTCGCCCAATTACTAAACACAATTTTTTGGTTAGATCAATTGAAGAACTTGCACCTACAATTCAGAAAGCATTTTTTATTGCAATGACAGGAAGACCTGGACCAGTAGTCGTCGATTTACCAAAAGATATTATTGCACAATCAACAACTTTTGAATATCCAACTGATGTTAATATTAGAGGATACAAACCTCAGTATACCGGGCATCATAATCAAATAAAGAAAGCAGCTAAAATTATTCAGAATGCTAAGAAGCCATTGTTATATGTTGGCGGTGGTGTTATAATGTCTGATGGGAATAAAGAATTAAAAGTTTTAGCACAAGAAACTGGGATTCCAGTTGCTATGACTTTACAAGGATTAGGTGCATTTCCCGGTACAGACAAACAGTCTTTAGGTATGTTAGGGATGCATGGAACATTTTGGTCAAATATGGCAATTAATGAATGTGATGTTTTAATCGCTTTAGGTGCAAGATTTGATGATAGAGTGACAGGTAATATTGAAACATTCTCACCAAATTCATACAAAATTCATGTTGATATCGATCCAACTGCAATTGATAAAAATGTTTTAGTTGATCTGCCAATTGTTGGTGATGTAAAACATGTAATTGTGGAGTTAGCTGCTGAAATTGATAAAAAGCCAAAATTAGATGAATGGTGGTCTCAAATAGATGGTTGGAAAAAACAATGTCCCCTTACTTATGAAAAAGGTGATGGAAAATTAAGAACCGAATTTGTTATTGAAAGAATTTCAGAAAAGACAAAAGGAAATGCAATTATTGTAACTGATGTTGGTCAGCATCAAATGTGGGTAGCACAGCATTACAAGTTTAACCATCCTCGTTCTCACCTTACTAGTGGTGGTCTAGGAACTATGGGTTTTTCAGTTCCTGCGGCAATTGGTGCAGCTTATGGAGAGAAAAAGAGACCAATTATTTCTATTAGCGGCGATGGTGGTTTCCAAATGAATATGCAGGAGCTAATTACTGCAGCTGCATATAAGCTTCCTATAAAATTTATTATTATGAATAATAGTTTCTTGGGAATGGTGAGACAATGGCAGGAATTGTATCATGCTGAAAAGTATAGTTTTACAGATCTAGGCGCTAGTAACCCAGATTTTACAAAGGTTGGGGAAGCATTAGGTGTTAAATCATTTTCAACAAGCGATCCAAATGAAGTTGATGGATTGTTAGACAAAGTGATGAATTATAAAGATGGTCCAACCTTAATTGAATTTAAAGTTGTGAAAGAAGATATGGTTTTCCCAATGGTTCCATCTGGTGGATCAGTAAGTGATATTATAGTCAAACGATTAAATCCAAAAAAAATGGTGTAATAAATGAAAAGAATAATTTCAGTATTAGTTGAAAATAGGTTTGGAGCTTTTGATAGAGTGGCTACTATGTTTAGCGGTAAAGGATTTAATATCCACTCAATCTCAATTGGACAAACGGAGATAGAAGAAATTTCTAGAATGACAATTGTTACAGATGGTGATGATCAAATTTTAGATCAAGTAACCAAACAATTAAATCGATTAATTGATACAATAAAAGTTGTTGATTTAACAAGAGAAGCCAAAACGGTTAGGGAATTAGCTCTAATCAAACTTGGTTATGAAACTAAAGAACTTGAAGAAATAAAGAATTTGAGTGATATTTTTAGGGGAAAAGTTGTTGATATAAACAATAAAACTGTAACCCTTGAAATAACAGGACCTCCTGAAAAGATAGAAGCAGCAGTTAATGTATTCTTACCATTTGGAATCAAAGAAATGGCAAGATCTGGAACTATTGCTCTTAAAAGAGGGGAACAAATATCACCGAATAAAAAAAAGAGTAAAACAAAATAAATGGAGAGATAATGAAAGTATTATATGATAAGGATGCTTCACTGGAATTACTAAAAGTAAAAAAAATTGCTGTACTTGGTTTTGGTAGTCAAGGACATGCACATGCACTTAAT
>CAYXXW010000152.1:4312-6838 GCA_964469115.1 uncultured Melioribacteraceae bacterium | reverse complement strand
TCAATATTATTGATAACAATAAAGTAGAAGGTTATAGAACCTCAAGCGGGTGGGCTAAAAAACACACAGTATATTTCTATGCTGAATTTTCAGAAAACTTCAGTAATCATATCATTACATTAAATGAACAAATATCAAATGCCAAATCTGCAAAAGGCATTTCTGTAAAATCAATATTAGAATTTAAAGAATCCTCACCAAATGAATTATTGATTAAAATTGGAATTTCTCATGTAAGTCTTGAGGGTGCCAAAGTAAACTTATTATCAGAAATTACAGATTGGGATTTTACAAAAGTTTATACTTCCACAAAGGAAAAGTGGAATGATTATTTAAAGCGAATTCAAATTGAAGGAGGAACTGAAGATCTAAGAATAACTTACTATACTTCTTTATATCATGCCTTTTTAGCTCCAAATATATTTAGTGATGTTGATAAAAAATATATGGGAATGGATGGAAAAGTTAAAACTGCAAAAGATTTTAACATGTACACAATATTCTCATTGTGGGATACATTTAGAGCCCTTCACCCACTAATAACAATAATTGATCCGGACTTAGCAACTGATTTTATTAAATCACTAATTGAGAAATATAAGGAAAGCGGAGCCCTGCCAATTTGGGAGTTAGCTGGTAACGAAACCGGAACTATGATTGGTTATCATTCTATTCCAGTTATTGTTGATGCTTATATGAAAGGAATTAGAGAATTTGATGTTGATACAGCTTATGCAGCGATGTTAAAAAGTGCCATGGGAAATGAGAGAGGACTTAATTATTATAAAACTATGGGTTTTATCCCAATGGATAAAGCAGATGACGCTGTCTCTACGACACTGGAATACGCTTATGATGATTGGTGTGTCGCCATTATGGCTAAGGAGTTAAATAAAGAAAAAGATTACGAATATTTTATGTCTCGCGCTAAAAATTATTTAAATGTATTTGATGATAAAACAAAATTTATGAGAGGAAGATTTAATTCGGGATTTTGGAGAGATCCGTTTGATCCTATTGAACCGTCGTATTTGGGAGCCGGAGAATTTACCGAGGGTAATTCATGGCAATATACATGGTTTGTTCCTCAAGATATAGAGGGATTAATTAAGATTATGGGCGGAGATAATTTATTTAAAGAAAAACTGGATCGTCTCTTCTCTACCGCAACGGATACTACTAAATATCAAATGCCGTCGGATGTTACAGGATTAATTGGTCAATATGCACAAGGCAATGAACCAAGCCATCACATTTCTTATTTATATAATTATTGTGGATTCCCTTGGGAAACTCAATACTACACAAGAAAGATAATGGAAGAGTTTTTTAATTCTGAGAGAAATGGCTTATGCGGAAATGAAGATTGTGGACAAATGTCTGCATGGTACGCCTTAAGTGCTTTGGGTTTTTATCCGGTATTGCCTGGAAGTATTGAATATGCCATTGGAAGTCCGATATTCGATAATGTAAAAGTTCATTTGACAAATGGGAAAATTTTTAGCATTGCAGCAAACAATAATGGCAAAGATAATAAATACATAAATTCAGCAAAATTAAATGGAATAGATTATTCTAAAACTTATTTTACTCACAATGACATTTTGAGTGGATCAACCATAGAATTTGATATGGCCGGAGTTCCAAATAAAAATTTTGGTGCAGCCTATGACAACCGTCCAAATTCAAGAATAAATCCGGAAATTAAGCCAATTACTTATGCAAAAAACTTTGAACCGGTTATCATTCCTTATAGGTCACTGTTTGCAAATTCTATTTCAGTTGAGTTAAAATCTTTTTCTCCCAATACTGAAATTCGTTATACTCTTGATGGAACTGAACCTAATAAAAAATCGAAAATATATAGAAAACCGATAACACTTAAAACCTCATCTATATTCAAGGCAAAAACATTTGATGATCATAAGCTTTTTTCAAAAACAGTGACTAAAAAATTTCAGAAGAAAATTATCATGGATTTGGAAGATCCTTTCTATATGAAAGACGATTCAATTTATCCTACGGTAATTGAGAATAATAATTTCAGTTCCCAATATAGTGGTAATGGAAAGGATGGAATTATTGACGGCTGTTTTGGTACTCTAAATCACCACGATTCTTACTGGCAGGGATTTCAGGAACTAAATTGTGACTTAATAATTGATTTTGGTAAGATCACTAATTTGAAAAAAATAGGAGCAAATTTTTTAAATAACCAAAGTAGCTGGATATTTTTACCTAAAAAAGCTATGATCTCATTTTCTAAAGATGGAAATAATTACTCTGAATCACTGATTATATTTGAAAATGAAATTGAATTAAACCATAATAAGGAAATTGTATCGATTGAGAAAGACTTAACGACAGTTCAAGCAAGATATATAAAATTCTATGCAGAGAATATTGGTAGATTGCCACAATTTCATAAAAGTACTGGCAATAAAGCTTGGTTGTTTATAGATGAAATATTTTTCGAGTAAAAATATCTACTTTTCTTCAGCAATTATATGGTAATTATTTAATGGT
>CAYXXW010000152.1:1706-4212 GCA_964469115.1 uncultured Melioribacteraceae bacterium | reverse complement strand
ATTAGATCGACACGTGTGCCTGTCCATTTTAGTTCATCTGATGCGCGATCATGACCTTCAAAAACATCTCCTTCTTCTGAAGTTGCTTTCCACGTTGTGCCCAAATCGAGCAAGTTTACGAAGAAGTCGTTAGTAAGTGACTCAGGGGTCTTTGTAAATACCCCATGTTTTAACTTATCAAAATTAGTGTTAAGCACACGCATGCCCCCAACAAGAGCAGTCATCTCAGGTGCGGTTAATGTTAGCAATTGTGCTTTATCAATAAGCATTTCCTCCGCTGAAACAGTGTATCTTGTTTTCAAATAGTTTCGGAAAGCGTCTGCTTCAGGTTCAAGTACAGCAAAAGAATCTACATCGGTTTGCTCTTGTGATGAGTCTGCTCGACCGGGTTTGAATGGCACTGTCAAATCGTGACCGGCATTCTTTGCTGCTTTTTCGATTCCCGCACATCCGCCTAAAACTATTAAGTCTGCACGCGATACCATCTTTTTGCCTGACTGAGAATTGTTGAATTCTTTTTGGATTCCTTCTAGAGATTCCAACACTTTTGTTAGTTGGGCCGGGTTATTGACTTCCCAATCTTTTTGTGGTGACAATCGAATACGAGCACCATTCGCCCCTCCTCGTTTATCGGATCCTCGGAATGTTGCTGCTGATGCCCAAGCGGTAGATACTAATTGTGATACAGTAAGTCCAGAGTCAAGAATCTTATTCTTAAGTGAAGAAATATCATGCTCGTTGATTAAGTCGTGTTCAACTTTTGGGATAGGATCTTGCCAAATCAATTCCTCCTCAGGAACTTCGGGTCCAATATAACGAACACGCGGACCCATATCTCGATGAGTTAGCTTGAACCACGCGCGGGCGAAAGCATCAGCAAATTCATCAGGGTTTTCATGAAAGCGTCTAGAAATAGGCTCATAAATAGGATCCATTCTTAAAGCAAGGTCAGCAGTGGTCATCATGGGTGCATATCTTTTTGAAGGGTCTTGGGCATCAGGCACCGTATCGGATCCAGCTCCATCTTTTGGAGTCCACTGAAATGCCCCGGCAGGACTTTTAACTAATTCCCACTCATATCCGAATAATATATCAAAGTAATCATTGTCCCACTTAATTGGGTTAGTGGTCCAAGCTCCTTCAATACCGCTGGTGATGGCATGAACTCCCTTTCCACTACCAAAACTACTCTTCCAACCCAAGCCTTGCTCTTCGATGCCGGCACCCTCAGGTTCGGGACCAACATGAGCTGCATCTCCAGCGCCATGACATTTACCAAATGTGTGTCCTCCTGCAACAAGTGCTACGGTTTCTTCATCATTCATAGCCATACGACCGAATGTCTCGCGAATATCTCGGCCTGAAGCAACTGGATCTGGTTTACCGTTTGGTCCTTCAGGGTTTACGTAGATTAACCCCATCTGAACGGCAGCAAGAGGATTCTCGAGTTCTCGATCACCTTCGTAACGTTTGTCTCCAAGCCATTCAGCTTCAGAACCCCAGTAGATGTCTTCCTCAGGTTCCCAAATATCCTCACGTCCTCCGGCGAATCCAAATGTTTTAAAATCCATTGACTCTAGAGCACAATTCCCGGCAAGGATCATCAAATCAGCCCACGAAAGTTTTTTTCCGTATTTCTGTTTGATTGGCCAGAGCAGGATACGTGCTTTGTCAAGATTTGCATTATCAGGCCAGCTATTGACTGGCGCAAAGCGCTGATTTCCTGTTCCTGCTCCTCCTCGTCCATCCGAGATACGATAAGTACCAGCGCTATGCCACGCCATACGAATAAATAATGGTCCATAATGACCGTAATCTGCTGGCCACCAGTCTTGGGATGTAGTCATTAATTTATAGATGTCTTTTTTCACGGCATCCAGATCGAGTTTCTTAAACTCTTCAACATAATTAAATTCCTCACCCATAGGATTGGAAAGGGAAGAATGTTGGCGAAGAATTTTTAAGTTCAATTGATTTGGCCACCATTCCCGGTTAGATGTTCCGCCGCCGGCAGTTTGATTAAGAGTTCCACCCGTGAATGGGCATTTACTTTGATTATTATTTTTTTCCATTTTTACTCCCTTTATAATAATAAACTATTAATAATGATAATTTCTTTAATATTATTTTGCATTTAATTATATGCTCGACTCCTGCAAAATTTACAGAATTATTGCTAGTTTAACAAGTCATAGGAGCCTCTGGAAATCAATAATCTAGCTTGATACCTAATTAGCAAATTATAATTTACTTATATGTCTGCTTAAAAAATCTCTTAACAATTTGTTTAAAAATAAAAAATCAGAGCTCACTTTAAAAACGAACTTTTCTTGTACACCCCGCTTGTGTTAACCTAGTGAATCTATTTTGACCAAGATATTTGTCTATCCGAAGCGCCTTCTAGTGATGTGACCTGCACTACTTCTGAACCATCCTTGTTGATTACAAAGAGATGAGATGATAATTCAGCCACAGGTTTACAAAACAATAACTTTGTTCCATTGGG
>CAYXXW010000152.1:0-1606 GCA_964469115.1 uncultured Melioribacteraceae bacterium | reverse complement strand
ATGAAAATAATAACAGCAATAAATCCCAAAATAAATATGTTATTTTTCAGCTTGGGTCATATCCATGGCAATCCAAAGTTGAAGCTACATCGGGTTCAGGTATACTGCATGAAGCACAGCACGATGTTCTTAATACTTTAGATGGGATTGCTAGTTATTCGATTTTCCCTTCAGGATTTGCCCGACAAAAGAACAAGGACTTAAACCGTAAAGATGTCAGGATTTACGAAATGGATTCTGAAGTGCCAGAATATAGTCACCCTAGTGGCCATCGTTGGGCGGGAGTAAGTCAAGAATATGTGGATAAATTTATTTCTGACCATGAAAAACTTGTTTACGATTATATGCTTGAAATTGAAAACTCATTTGAAGCCGATTCAAAAATTAAACTTTTCATTGCTCACCACGCGTGTATTAATTGTATTATTGCAAAAAAGGTAATGGAAAAGAGAGTTGCAAATGGGTTGTCTATTCCACCAATCGTTACCTTCTTACATGGAACTGCCATGATAATGATGGAGAATGAAATAAAAGAGGAAAATACCATTGAGTCTGAAAGAAAATGGCCATCTACATTTCACAAACAACTTACTGATATGAAGATCTTTGATGATTGCTCTAAACCTGGAAATGTGAATCTGGCTTATGCTATATCTGAAGAAAATATGGAAGTTTTCTCTTACTTATTTCCCAAGTTTGATAAGGAAAGATTTATTCTTGCAAACCCGGGATTTAATAATTGCTTTAAACCACGTCCAAATATACAAATGGAAAAAGTCTTAGAAGAATCAAAGCTAAGGCATTTAGCTTTAACTGATGAAAAGAGTTTTAATATTAGAACTGATTATAAACATATGGTTGTTTTTGTTGGACAATTCGTAGGTTGGAAGAGAATTGACTCAGTTCTAAGAGCAGCCAAAATATGGGAGGATGAATTTGGGGATGAGATTCTTACTTTAATTATTGGGAAACAAAAAGAAGAATACAATATTGAATTACAGAATTTAAATGAAAACCTAGGTAACAAAAACACTTTTTTTGTTGGTCCACTAATGCAAGAAGATCTAGCAAAATTATTTTCTGCCGCCAGTGTTTGCACATTTCCTTCTAAAGGAGAACCATTTGGAATGGTGTTAATTGAGAGCCTTGCTAGTGGCACACCCGTTGTTGGTGCTGATTCTGGGGGACCAAGGGATTTTATGACTAATGATGTTGGATACCTAGTCCCTGAAAATGATGATATTGAAATTTTTAGTAAAAATTTGGCTGAAGCTGTTATAAAATCTATTAAGGAAGACTGGAAAACAAAAATGTCGAATAAGTGTATTGAAGTAGCAGCACCATTCTCTAATTTAGAAAAAACGAAAAAGCTATTATCTGATACGAAAAATATGATAAGTGTTAAATAAAATCACTAACAATAGTTGCGGGGTTTTTTGGTTAATAAGGGAGCTGATAAAGTTTTAACAAATGGAATCAGAACAAATGTGTTGAACTTACATTAAATTTTTACTAAGTTAAATTATTCTTACATAAAACAATACTTTACCAAGGGAGTCTCATGAAAGAATTCATTGAGTATATCGCAAAACAACTTGTTGATAAA
>CAYXXW010000151.1:0-6846 GCA_964469115.1 uncultured Melioribacteraceae bacterium | reverse complement strand
TATTGAAGAAATGAATGTAACTACTGTTGATAATCCTGGTGGTACTGGTGAAACATTTAGTGCCTCAGACATAGCATTCAGTTTAGCATGGGCCATCAATTTAACAGATAATTTTTCGATTGGTTTCAATCCCAAGATAATTTCTCAATCTATTTGGAAAATGTCTGCTACTGCATTCGCTGTTGATATGGGTGTACTATATAATACTCCTTTTAATGGTATTACACTTGGTATGTCTATATCTAACTTTGGTTCAAAGATGGAAATGCAAGGTCAAAGTAGTGTAATTCTTGTGGATCTTGATGATGAGAGCGGTGGGAATAATGATAAGATACCTGCTAACCTTCAATTGGATGCATGGGATTTACCATTAGGTTTTAAGGTAGGCGTATCCTATGCCCCGGAAATTTCCGACAATCATAAACTGATAATGGCGGTTGAAGCATCACATCCGAATGATAATTATGAGAGTGTTAATATAGGTGGTGAATATACTTTTAATAATATGTTTTCTGTACGCGGAGGTTATAAGTCACTATTCCTAGATAACGCTGAAGAGTCATTTAGTCTTGGAGCTGGATTTCAACAAAACTTAGTGGGAAATATTAATATTCGGTTTGATTATTCCTATACAGATTTTGGAAGGTTAAGTGACATACAAAAATTCACATTAGGAATTAATTTCTAATTAGAATTTAGTTGTCGAATCTTTGTAGGATCATGTTGAACTAAAGTCACTTGATAATTTCATATTGCACCAGACCTAAAAGCAGATATAAATCTGTCAGCTTTTACTGGTGCAATTTTATCTATGATTATTTTGACGTGGCTAATCATTGATAAGTTGTGTTAAGTTTTTTTGAACCCAATCATTAAGGGGATAAATGTGATGCATAATATTAATAGTATTTCAGAACGGGTATTTGCCGTATTGTTATGCATAATGCTATTCTGCACTTGTGACCACTTGCTGGCCCAGGAATATAGAGGAGCAGAGTACAGAACTAAAGAAAACTATCTGTACGGAAGATTTGAAGTAAGATACATACCAGCCCACAGAGAAGGAGTCGTTTCATCATTTTTTACATATCGTGATCCTGATTCAATTTCTACTGATTGGAACGAAATTGACATTGAATTTGTTGGAAGGTACTCAAATATTATTCAATTCAACACTATTACCCCTGGTCAAACATCTCATATTAGAAGTAACTTTTTGGACTTTGATCCTTATATAGATTATAATAATTATGGTTTTGAGTGGACTCCAGATTATGTTGCTTGGTTTGTTAATGGGGAAGAAGTATACCGACAAACTGGTGAACATGTTGCAACATTAAAATGGCCAACAAATATAATGATGAATATCTGGAATCCAATTTGGACTAATTGGGTTGGAACTTGGGATGAAAATGCATTACCTGCATTTTCTAAATATGATTGGATTAAATATTCTTCTTATACACCGAGCGCTGGAGATTATGGTTCAGATAATAATTTTACACTTCAATGGATAGATAGCTTAAATAGTTCGGACCAAGAGAGATGGGAATTTGCTACGCATGGTTTCGGTGGGAATCAAGCTAAATTTTTCCCTAGTAATGGTGTATTTGAAGATGGTAAAATGATTTTATGTCTGACCGATAAAGTTGATACCGGTTATGTTGATTTAAAAAAGCCTGAAGTTAAATGGGCGAGAGAAAACTTTGATAATAGTCTAACTGTACAATTTTCTGAAGAAGTTGATAGACAATCGGCAGAGACGAGCGGCAATTACAACATTGCAAACGTTGAAATAACTGAAGCAAAATTAAGTGATGATAAAAAAACTGTTAGACTTCAAATGTCTAATTACAATAAAGATAATAACTATAGTATAATCGTTCTAAATGTAAAAGATGATTCACCGTTCCAAAATACAATTGATTTAAAAGGTATTACAATTGATAAGATAAATGAACTAGAATTCCCTGTAAAAATTAATGTAGGTGGTGATAGTTTTAATGATTATTTGGCAGATCAAGAATGGAGCGAAAAAGTAGAATATGGATATTGGGCGGGCGACGTTCATCTCTGGACGCAAAGAGGTGATATACCCAATCATGATGATGATGAGATATTTAAAAGTGAACGCGAGGGACTAACTACCTATAAGATCAGGGTGCAGAATGGAATTTACAATATATCTTTGCTTTTTGCAGAATATGATGAGACTACTGAAGCTGATAGAATCTTTGATATTGTAGTTGAAAATGAACTTTTATCTGATAATTTAGATATTTTTTCCGTTGCTGGGAAAGATTTAGCTTACTCTTTTGAAGCAAGCGTTAATGTTGATGATGAAATTATTGATATATATTTCCCAGAGGAAGTAGATAGTGCGTTTGTAAATGGAATTATTATTGATCAGATCTCCACAAATGTAGAGGGGATCAATTTTGGAAATAATCTAGATCAATTTGAGCTTCATCAAAATTACCCGAATCCTTTTAACCCAAAAACGAAAATTAGTTATCGAGTCAATAAACTATCTCAAATATCATTAGAAGTTTACGATGCAATTGGTAACAATGTAAAAAGAATTAACGATGGGATTAAATCCCCTGGAAGTTATAATATTGTTTTTGAAGCTTCATCTCTAACTTCTGGTATTTACTTTTATAGGTTAATGGCTAATGGTATTAAAGTAGCCACAAAAAAGATGGTTGTTCTTAAATAAATTTTCAAAAATCAAATATTGTTGAGTAGTATTGATACAATTTAACATTTTTAACGCAACAATTATATCAGTTCTTAAGTTTGATTCAATCGCTGATTTAATTTTATTTTAAGTTCAAAAATAAATATAGGAATATTTTTTTTATGATAATCCAATTTCAAAAATTACTCAATAAACCCATTTTTTTTTTAATAATATTTATGGTTTTTATAATGTCTTTAAATAGGAATAGCAACCTTTTGGCAGAGGAAAAGATTTCAGTGAATGAAAAAGTTGAAAAGCTAATATCTCAATTAACTTTAGATGAGAAAATTTCATTACTTCATGGGAATTCTAAATTTGCCATTGCTGGTATTGAAAGATTAGGAATACCAGAATGGAAAATGTCAGATGGTCCCCATGGTGTTCGGGAAGAAATAAATAGGGATGATTGGGAACCTGCCGGTTGGGATAACGACTTTGCAACGTATTTGCCAGCTGGAACTGCTTTGGGAGCAACCTGGAATACTGAATTAGCTTACAAATTTGGTCAAGTGCTTGGAAGTGAAGCTCGTGCTAGGGAAAAAGATGTAATATTGGGCCCGGGTGTTAATATTATACGTACACCACTTTGTGGTCGTAATTTTGAATATATCTCGGAAGATCCATATTTATCAGGTGAAATGGCATCGCCATATATTAAAGGGGTACAAGAGCAAGATGTCGCTGCTTGTGTTAAACATTTCGCACTAAATAATCAGGAATATGAGCGTTTTATTGTCAACACAATAGTTGATGAAAGAACTTTGCGTGAGATATATCTCCCTAGTTTTGAAGCAGCCATAAAGGATGGAGACGCATACACATTAATGAGCGCATATAATAAAGTAAATGGAAAATGGTGTAGTGAAAATCCATCTTTGTTAAATGAAATACTAAAGAAAGAATGGGGATTTGAAGGGGTTGTAATTTCTGATTGGGATGGAACTCATTCAACTGTTGACGCTACTCTTGCTGGACTTGATATTGAGATGGGAACTAATGAGGATGAATATGATGATTATTATTTCGCTAATAAATTAAAGACTGCTGTTAATGACGGTAGAGTTAAGATTGATATTATTGACGACAAAGTAAAAAGAATTCTGACTGCAATGTACAAGACCAATGTATTTGATAAAGACAGAAAAAAAGGAGAATTTATTACTCCTAAGCATTTTGCACTTTCAAGAAAAGTGGCAGAAGAAGCTGTGGTTTTGCTTAAGAATGATAATAATATATTACCACTAGATATAAATTCGGTGAGAAGTGTTGCAGTAATTGGTGAGAATGCAATTGTAAAACATGCGGCAGGCGGCGGAAGCTCTGGAATAAAAACTAAATATGAAATAACTCCTCTAGAGGGATTAAAAACGAAATTAAAAGATAAAATTGATATCACTTTTGCACCGGGATATAAAACAACTACAACTTTTGATTGGCAAGATGGTGTTGTAGATACCAGTGAACATGCAGCTGCATATAAAACTGCAATGAAAGATGAGGCTGTAAAAATTGCAAGAGAAGCTGAAGTTGTAATAATGTTTGTTGGTCTGAATCATCATTTTGATAATGAAAGTAGAGATCGTGAGAATATGTTATTGCCTTATGGTCAAGATGAACTCATTAAGGAAGTCTTAAAAGTTAATAAAAACACAATAATATTTTCTATAGGCGGTTCTCCTATTGATATGAGTGAATGGGTTGATAAAACCCCGGCAATTCTTCAAGGATGGTATGCCGGATCAGAAGCTGGAAATGTTTTTGCCGATATAATATTTGGAGATGTTAATCCTTCCGGTAAATTAACTTTCACATTTCCTAAGAAATTAGAGGACTCCCCGGCACATAAAATTGGCGAATATCCTGGAGAGAACTCTACCGTTAATTACAACGAAGGTATATTTGTTGGTTATAGATACTTCGATTCCTTTGATATTGAACCACAATTCGCTTTTGGTCATGGATTATCTTATACAAATTTTGGATATAAAATTGTTGAGTTAGATAAAACTTCTATGAGAAGTGGAGATGAATTAGAAGTTTCTGTAGTACTTGAAAACAATGGAAAATTAAATGGAAGTGAAGTTGTTCAGTTGTACATAGAAGATCTTTCAGCTTCTGTTAAAAGACCAACTAAAGAACTTAAAAAATTTAGTAAAGTGAACATAAATGCTGGTGCTTCTCAGAAGGTGATTTTCAAAATTAATGAAAAAATGCTTTCTTTTTATGATGTAACTTCAAAAAAATGGAAATCAGAACAAGGCAAATTTAAAATACATATTGGCAGCGCATCTGACGATATAAGACTTACTGCAGAATTTGAATTAGTTGTTGCAGAAAATATTAAATAATTAGAGGATTTAGGATGGAGCAATTGCGACAAAAATTATCAATTAAAGAAAAGGTTGGTTATGGATTAGGTGATACTGCCTCAAATCTGTACTTCCAAATGTTTGTAAATTTTCTTTTATTCTTTTATACAGATGTATTCGGTATCCCTGCCGCTGCTGCAGGAACAATGATGATGGTATCAAGGATAACTGATGCATTTACTGATCCTGCAATGGGTATTATGGCAGACAGGACCAACTCGAAATGGGGGAAATATCGTCCTTATTTAATCTGGATCTCAATTCCTTTGGCAATTCTTGGTGTTTTAACATTTACCACTCCCGATATGTCTCTCTCAGGAAAAATAATTTATGCATATGTCACTTATATTTTAATAATGATTGCTTATACAGCAATTAATATCCCTTATTCTGCTTTAATGGGTGTTATATCATCAAGTTCAGAAGAGCGGACTAGTGTTTCTACTTTCAGGTTCGTACTTGCATTTGCCGGTGCATTTATTGTTCAGGGGCTCACATTGCCGTTAGTTGATTTTTTTGGTGGTGGTGACCAATCGGTAGGTTTCCCGGCAGCTATGGCTGTTTTTGGTATTCTGGCAACAGTTCTCTTTTATATTACCTTTAAAACGACAAAAGAACGTGTTGTTGTACCAGCCGATAAAACTTCAAACCTTAAAGCAGACTTGAAAGATTTATTAGAAAACCGTCCATGGATGATATTGTTGATTATGGGTGTATTCACACTTGGGTATGTGGTTGTCCGTATGGGATCAATTATGTATTACTTCAAGTATTATATTGGCAATGAGAATCTTGCATCCCTCTTTATGGTATTAGGTACGGTAGCAGTTATTCTGGGTGTTGCTTCCACACAATATTTTTCCAAAAAATTCGGAAAAAAGAATTTTTATATTTTTGTTATGGGAATGAGCACAATCCTCACAATGTCATTTTATTTTATCCCCAAAGATCAGGTAATTTTAATTTTCGCTCTTCATATTTTAATTTCATTAATAATGGCGCCGCAAGCCCCGCTTCTTTGGGCAATGTATGCCGATACTGCAGATTATTCTGATTGGAAAAATGACAGAAGAGCAACAGGACTTGTTTTCTCAGCTGCTACATTCGCACAGAAGATGGGTATAGCTGCTGGCGGCGGTTTGGCAGGTTACTTACTTGCAAGTTTTGGTTTCGTTGCAAACCAGCAACAGTCACCGGAAACTCTTCATGGAATATTATTAATGATGAGCTTCATACCTGCTGTTGGTAGTTTAATTGCAGCAATAGCAGCTTTCTTTTATGAACTTGATGACGATACAATGCTTAAAATTGAATCTGACTTGAATGCCAGAAAAAAAATGATTTAAATGAAAATTCTGTGAGTAATGAAAATGAAGAATAATATTTTTATTGGACTAACAATATTTATAATATTGATCTTGGTAATGATATGTTGTCAATCGGACAAAAAGGATGAAATTGAAAAATCGTCAGGCATTGATTTGCTTAGTGACAAGTGGTCTGGACGGGCAATTGCTTATTCCGGGTATAGGAATGGTCAGCATCCAGATAGTAGTATTTATCCAACTCATGAACAAGTATTAGAAGATCTTAAAATACTGGAGAAGAATTGGAATTTAATTCGTACATACGGCGCAGATAAACATGCTGAAGATGTATTTGAAATTATTGAAAAAGAAAAATTAAATATTAAAGTTATGTTGGGAATATGGTTGTATGCTGAACCTGAACGTA
>CAYXXW010000150.1:0-6867 GCA_964469115.1 uncultured Melioribacteraceae bacterium | reverse complement strand
TCAGCGAAATCAACACTTATTGCAACCACATCTAACACATTTTTATAATTATTTGAAAGCTTAACTAAGTCAGGGAATTCTTCTCTGCATGGAATACACCAAGTAGCCCAAATATTAATAAGTAGAAACTTCCCTTCTCTATTTTCGATTAAGTCATTTAATTCACTTTCAGTAATAGATTTAATCTCAATAGATTTATCTGTTTGTCCATACGTGAGCAAACTACTTAGCAGAAATAATAAGAAATACTTTTTCAATTTATTTATTAACCCTTTTAATACTGCAGCCAAAAGCCTTAGTTTCTTTTACTAATACTTCTTTTCCATCCTTAATTTCCATTAGCGCTTTTTTCAAATCTTCTACTTCAACATTTTCTTCTTTTCTTGAATCGTCAATTCTTCCATGATAAAGCTGCTCGAAATTGTTATTGAGTATATAAATTTCAGGAGTAAAGCTTGCTTCAAAATTATCTGCAATTACATTGTTGCTATCTTTAAGAATTACGAAGTCCAGATTATTTTCATTAGCATGAGTTTTAATTTCTTCAATATCCTCCTGTTTATTGGAGTTAATTCCTACAAAGGAAAAATCATCTTTAAAATGATTATATAATTCTGCCATTCTACTATTATAAGCATTAGATACAGGGCATTGAGTTGCTACAAATAAAACAACTATTCCATTTTTATTTGCAAAATCTTCAAATGAATATAGTTTTTTATTAAAATCGTATAATGAAAAATTATCGTATTTTTTTGTATCCTGACCAATTACAGATATCGCCAATGAGAAAAACATTACTGATGTTAATATGATTACAATTCCTTTATTATAATTGTACACTTTTACCTCTTTTATTTTTACTAAATTCTTATATATTGGATAAATTATCTTTTTTAATTTAAAAATTTTGTTAATTAAAATAAATGTAAAAATGAAACGATCAAATATATTTTTTATAGAAAACCATCTATTGATACTGCTAGTTTTAATTATAAGTTTTACTTCTCCTTTCTTAGGAATAATAAAAGCTCAAACAAATATTGTTAGAGCCTTCCCAAACCTATCTTTTTCAAGTCCTGTGGATATCCAATTCCCAAAAGATAATACAAATCGGCTCTTCGTTGTTTCCCAAGAAGGAGTGATACACGTTCTTGAAAATAATTCTGACATCAATACTTCCTCGACATTCTTAGATATTAGAGATAGTCTATTATTCGGTGGTGAACAAGGTTTAGTAGGTTTAGCCTTTCATCCAAATTTCGTAAGTAACGGTTACTTCTTTCTAAACTATACTAGAACTAATCCTCGACGAACAATAATTTCCCGTTTTTCAGTTTCAGCAGATCATAATTTAGCTGATCCAAACAGTGAAGTTATACTTTTAGAAGTTGATCAGCCTTATTCAAATCATAATGGAGGTCAGATTTCATTTGGACCGGATGGATATCTATATACAAGTTTGGGAGACGGTGGTTCTGGGGGTGACCCTGAAAATCGTGCACAAAATCTTAGTTCACTTCTAGGTAAAATTCTTAGAATTGATGTGGATAACCAAGATGCTGATAAAAAATATAGCATACCAAATGATAACCCATTCAAAGGGAATAATCTAAATTTTGCCGAAGAAATATATGCTTATGGCTTAAGAAATGTCTGGCGTTTCAGTTTTGATGATATCGGTAGACTTTGGGCTGCTGATGTTGGGCAAGGTTCATGGGAGGAAATTAGCATTATTGAAAACGGAGGTAATTATGGTTGGAAAATTATGGAGGGATTTCATTGTTACATTCCATCAACTAATTGCAGCCAAGAAGGTTTAGAATTGCCGGTTTGGGAATATGGACATAATTCTAATGGCGGATATTCAATAACCGGTGGATATATTTATAGTGGAGCAAGCGCCCCTGAATTACTGAACAAATATGTTTACGGTGATTTTGTTAGTGGTAATATTTGGGCTCTAGACCCAAATGATAGCACTAATACTTTTATTAGAAATTTTAATGCAAGAATATCAACTTTTGGTGTTGATCAGAATAGCGATCTTTATTTAGCTGATTATAATTCGGGTTCGATTTTTAAATTTATTGATGATAATGTTAACTCAGTTAGCTCCTCTACGCCAAATTTATTTAAGCTCGACCAAAATTATCCTAATCCCTTTAATCCCTCGACAATTATTAGTTACAGCATACCGGGCAATATAGGCAACGATGGTTTGCATTATATAAAATTGAAGATATTCGATATTTTAGGGAAAGAAATAACAACCCTTGTAAACCAAGAACAGAAGTCTGGTAATTATCAAGTAGAATTTAATGCTGAAAAACTTAACCAAAAGCTGTCTAGTGGCGTATATTTTTATAAGCTCAGCATAAATAATTTGACTGAAACTAAAAAAATGCTGCTGCTGAACTAGCTATTTTGATATTCTCTAATTCGTTCAAATATTTTTGGGGCGTGCTCTCTTGAATTTTCAATGAACCATTTACCGGTTTGCATTCCACCACAAACTACACCGGCTAAAAACAATTTATTGATATTTGTCTCATAATTTTCAGGATGGAAGGCTGGAATCTGTTTATCATCTTCTCCTAAATCTATCCCCATTTGTTTAAGGAAATTGAAATCCGGTTGATAACCGGTCATTGCCAACACAAAATCATTTTTAATCTCAACTTTACCGTTTGAACTTTTAATTATTACATTATTTTCTTTTATCTCTTGCACGCTTGAATAAAAATACGCCTTAATCTCACCTTCACTAATTCTATTTTCAATATCGGGTCTTACCCAATATTTAACATTATCTTCAAGTTCACCACCTCTGACCACCAAGGTTACATTTGCTCCCCGACGGTAGGTTTCCAATGCAACATCAACTGCTGAATTGCCTCCGCCAATTACAACTATATCTTGATAGGCATAAGGATGAGGTTCTATATAATAATGTTTTACTTTATCTAAATTTTCACCAGGAATATTCATCAAATTTGGATAATCAAAAAATCCGGTTGCAACTATTAGATACGCAGACTTATAATTCCCTTTGTCACTTTGAATATTGAAAGAACCGCTATCTATTTTGACCCCGTTAACTTTCTCATAAGTATTAACATTCAACTTCCACGAATCCTTTACTCTTCTGTAATATTCTAGTGCTTCTGTTCTGGTTGGTTTAACTCCATGCGAAATAAATGGCACATCACCAATTTCTAACCGCTCTGAAGTGGAGAAGAAAGTCATGTTTGTCGGATAGTTATAAATTGAATTTACAAGACATCCTTTCTCAATAACCAAATAATTCATTCCGTTCTTTTCGGCCTCAATAGCAGAGGCAAGCCCAATTGGACCTGCACCAATTATAATAACATCATATTCTTTCTGTACAGCTTCCATAATAAAATCAACTAATGTGAGAATCTTTTAATAATTTTAATCTGCAAATATATAAAATACCGTTCAATTGATTTTGTAAATTCATTTATTAGGTAAATATGAAAACATTTAAATACTCTTTTTTTCCACGACTTATTTACCGATACGCTAATATACCTGCAAATTTTATTCTTCTATTTTATTTAATTGCTTCAGGTTTGGCAATGATTACAGATTGGAGATTTATATTCCCATTAATTATTACTCTGATTATGCTTTATGTCCTTAACCGGTTTTATTTTAGAATGTACAAATCTTTTCCGTTTAAAATAGAGATTGATAATGAAAAAATGATCTGTTCAGACTTTGTTGTAAAGAATAGAAAAGTTGAAATATATCATTCAAATATTAAAGAAATAACGGGTGGAATTTTTTCTGGTAGAGCTTATATGCCCCTTTATATAAAAACGGATGAAATTAAACTTGGCATCAGTCCTCATATTAAAGATTACAATAAATTACTTACCATTATATTGACCAATGTCACTAAAGATTTATATACGTCTCTGTTAGATACGATTAACAAAATTGCAGCAGATAATACTCCGCAGAGGAAAAAGAAAACCAACTAGTTTAAAAATAAAAAGTCCGGAATTCACCGGACTTTATGAAACTCATTCAAATGGAAAAATTATTTTCCAAAGACTGAATCTTGCAAAGCTTTACCAACTCTGAATTTAACTTTATTCTTTGCTGGAATAACAATAGCTTGACCTGTAGATGGATTTCTACCATTTCTTTTCTTAGTTCTAGCTGTGAGGAATTTACCTAAACCAGGAACAGTAAATGTTTTTTTAGCATTTTTAGCAACTAATGTATTGAGTTCGTTTAAGAAGTCATTAGCTTTTTTCTTAGTTATATCTAAACTAAATGCTAAGTGATCAACGATATCACCCTTTGTGTATGGTCCTTTTGGAACTGCAGGTTTTTTTGGAGCTACTGCTTTTTTAGGAGCAACTTTTTTAACAGCTGGTTTTCTTTTCGCCGCGGCTTTCTTTGGAGCAGCTTTTTTAGCAGCTGGTTTTCTTTTTGCTACAGCTTTTTTAGCAGCTGGTTTTCTTTTTGCTGCGGCTTTCTTTGGAGCAGCTTTTTTAGCAGCTGGTTTTCTTTTTGCTGCAGCTTTCTTTTTAGCAGCTGGTTTTCTTTTTGCTTTTGCCATATTTCTTCCTTTATAATTTGTTAGTTAATGAATGCACTGAAAAGATATTTAATTTTTTATATAAAACAAAATATTTTTATTTTTTTTAATCCTTGGAAATACCTATAAATACTAAGCAAAGGAGAGTTTTGTGTCCCTTGAAAAATTGTTTAAAATACTACGAAAATTCTCAATATTGTTACACTCAATCTAATTTGGTATTTTGGAGTTAAACATTAATTAAAGAAATCATAAGTGATAAATAAATTCAAAATCAGAAAGTTATTTACTTTGTTTACAATGTTTTGCTCATCAAATATTGTTTTGTTTGCACAAGTTGATTCAATGAATATTGCTAAACCCCCTATAAATATTGGGGATTCATCATTGGCTGTTGATACATTAAAAGCGGCTCCATCTCAAAAAGATTTTTTAGTTTCATTCAAGAAAAAGTATAACAGTAAGGATTTCTTAACTTTTACAAAAGCTAAAAAAGAAATTGACAGATTAGATTATAAGTATACAGGCAATGTTTTGAGTTATCTCCCCTTTTCTTCAATTGCTGATTTAGGGCATTTGGGAGCTCCGAATGAGCCAAATATTTACGGTTTTGGTCATGAAAATATTTCTTTAAATATCGATAATTTTTTGCTGAATACGAGATGGAATAGCAGCACAGATATTAATAGGGTGCAAACTGAATCAATTTACAAATTAAAAATTGAGCCACTTCATAGAGCCTTTCTGTTTGGCAACAACAATAAAATATCAGCAATACATATTCTAACCAATGATTCTTTACAGCAAAAACCTATTTCAAGATTCAGATATTATCAAGCTTCAAATGAAGAAGGATTTGTCGATGCATCTTTCAGTGCAAGAGTTTTACCAAGATTAGCATTATCATTTAGAATAACACACAGTTCAGTAGATGATAATTATGTAAACTCCGAATTTGGAACTTGGAAAGTAAATTTTAAAAGTATTTACAAACTAATGGATAGTCTCTATGCAAAAGTAGATTATCATCATCTTAAACTTAGCACATCACTTAATGGCGGTGTTGATGTTGAAAATCTAATCGCTAATCCTCTAGCTACCGATAACAGTATCTATAATAATCAAGCCCCGGTTCTTTTTGAAGACCGAACCAATACAACAACTTCTAATTTGATTTCAGGAAGTTTGTATGGGAATTTAATACCAACCGGCTATACAGAACTAATTTTTTCATATAACAAAAATATTGATGTGTTCAAAAGAAGTGTAAGTGATAGTCTAAGTATCAAAAATGAAAATGAATATTCTACCACTGCCGGCAAATTTATTCACGATGTTATTTTTGATGATTTCTCATCTCGATTTACTTTAGGTTACGAATCTGTTGAATACAATATAGAGGGGATTGATTATTATGAAACTGAAAGTAATTATTTTGCGACAGCTATTCTCAACTATAACTTTTTCAAAGGTATTCTTAAACCAGGTATTTTTGGCAAGGCATCTGAATACAACTCACAAAGTAATAATGGTTTTGGTCTTGATCTCCATGTTCAACCCCTCGCTAATTTGAGTCTCTTATTTGGCTATTCAAAGTTTGACCGTCCGTATTCCATAATTGAGATGCCTTACATTGATAATAAAATTAAGTCAGATGTTAATACCTTGTTTGCGTCACTTGAATTCAAATCAAAAATTACAACTACTTCGATTTCCTACTTTAATGTTGAATCAAGTAACAATGCAATTCCAGTTTTCAACAATGAAGATATTACTCTTTCATCAACTAAAATAATTTTTAGTGGGACCGAAGACTTAAAAACAAGCGGAGTAAATATAAATTCCAGAGTTCAACTTTGGAATATATTATTGGCAAATAATTATAACTACTTCTGGCATGATGAAAATACTTTGATTCCGCAAGGTGCTCAATTTAATCTTACTACCGGTTTATATTATGTTGATACTTTATTCAATTCAAATCTGGATCTTAAAACCGGTTTCACTTTTCACTTGTTTGATAATATCGATTACCAAGTATATGATTTTCAACAAATGCGTTCTTCAAGTTATTATTTAGAAAATAATATCATCACACCTTTTAAGTTTTATGATGTTGAGAACGACAATTATAGATTAGATTTCCTACTAGCCGGAAGAATTCAGGAAAGTGCGACATTCTATTTTATTTATGAAAATATTTTAGGAAATAATTATTATGTAGTACCCTATTATCCAATGCCGGAAGGTGGGATAAAAATTGGTATTTCTTGGGACTTTTTAGATTA
>CAYXXW010000149.1:1811-6917 GCA_964469115.1 uncultured Melioribacteraceae bacterium | reverse complement strand
TTATCCTCCTCGTCTTGCTTTCTGATTATTAAATCATTTTTTTCCATATTGTTTAATAAACGGGTCATACTGGTTTTATCTTTTGAAAATGCATCTGCTAAATTTTGCTGAGAAATTCCATCTTCATTCCAAAGATAAGTAAGCACGGACCATTGTTGAGGCGTTACGTCAATATTTTCTCTTTCGAAATCTGTTTTCAATTTATTTTCTATCAATCTACCGGCTTTAACAATTATAAAACCAATTGAATCATTGAAGTTGTATTTCATTATAGTTCCTTAGTTGTATATACAACCTAAAATAACAAATTTTATTTAGAATATATAATTTGCTTGAATCCTTTATCAGTTTAAAGCCATATATAGCTAATTTATTTTAAGCCAACGAGATAGTAAAACATTGGTCAATTTATAAGTTTTGCCTGACTTAAAAATCAATCCTTTATCCTGAAGCGCTGTAACTGCTGTTTTTACTGAACTTGGGGCATTAAGCTCATATTCTTTAATAAAGTTAGCAGAAGTAATTTGAATTGAGTCCTTATCAATTGCAATTGCCTTAAGTAATTTCCATTGATAATCAGAAAGAAGTTTTTTTATTTGTAAAAATATATTTTCATATTCATTTAATAGGTTTAAGATAACAAAATCTAAATTATTTTCTTTAACTTTCTTTTTATTAAGCGACCAAAGTTTTGAACAAACTAATTTTATTGTATAAAAATTAGATTCTGACCAACTAATAATTTTTATTGCGAGTTTTTTATCAATTTTAATTTTTTCTTTATTAAAAGTTTTCACAATATACTTCTGTAATTCAATTTCTGGGATCAAATTCAACTTAATTTCTTGTATATTTTTGCTAATGTTTAATTTTTCCGATCCCGATAAAACTAATCTTATTTTATTATTGATAGGTGGTTGATCAATAAATTTATTCTGCAGAAAACTAAGTAAGTCTTTATCGGCTAATTGTATATTGTCAATTGCAACTACAATTCCTTTTTTTTTTCCAGATAAATGTTCCTTTAAATTGGCTGATTGCTCAGATAACGGAGAATCCGATTTAGAATAATCTTCCTCTCTTTTTCTTTCAAAAAATTGTAATAATAAATCCTTAAGGTTAGAATTATTTCTTAGATTAAAATAGATTGTTTTTATCTTCTGTTTTTTAAGCTGGTAAAAAATATTCTCAATTAGATCAGTTTTTCCAGCTCCATCCGCTGCCAAAATAAAAATATTGTTACCTTCAGATAAAAGATGAAGAATTAAACTTGTCTCATCTTTTCTCGTAAAATGCTTTTGAGGGATAAATTCGCTTCTTATAAGGAAAGGATTTTCAGTTTTCATTTTGTTTTCCGTTAAATACGAAAAATAAAATAATGATTTCCTTAATGTTTTTCAATTTTTAAATAATATTAGAGAATTTAATTATCAAAGATTTACTGACTTATATTTTTCGTAAAATAAGAAAATCTTGGGTTAGAATAGTTTTTGCCAATAATAATGTTTCTCTGACAACTTTTATTCGGTTTGAAGTGCTTATGCATAAAGAGAATTATTAACCCTGGAAAAAATTTATGTGCTGGTTTTTGGATCACCCATCATAAGGATCTATTCGAATATCTTGATCTTTATAAAAAACTCTTTTTTCTTTCTTAAATTTTTTCCTGATTTCAAATGGAAAATCAACTTCTTCAGTCGTTTCTACTTTTGTAAGGGAGTTTGAACCCCTCTTAATTTTTTTCACTACTTCATGGTTAAATCTAAATGTTATATCTTTGGTAAGAATTGCCTCTCTGACTATATAATATTTACTATCAGGATCTGCAATGATTTCCCTGACTTTTTGATTATCATAAAGCACTTTATCAACAGCAATTTGCTCATTATATTCTCTTTTAGCTTTAAGTATCTTTACTTCTACCGGAATAACTTCTAATCTATCAAATTCAAGATTCAATAGAGTTAGTAGTTCATCGGCAGTAAAGTACATTCTGCCAACAATATCACCTTCGTCACTTTCTTTATGACCAATTGCCGTAACATCCTGAACAATATATTTTTTGCCGGTTTCATCAATTCTGTAAACCTCTCCCGGGCGACCATTAGTTCTCGGCGTATCAAAAGGCCGAAAATTCTTTAACACTGCATTCGGGGGCAAGCTTTGGGCAAATGTAGTTATTGTAAAAAGTAAAATTATTACTGCTTGATATAATATTTTCATCTGATAATCTTATGTTAAACAACACTATCATCGAAAAATTTTTAGGTTGGTTTAAAATTCCTTCGTATCTCCCAAAGTTATGAAATTAGCATAAATGGAAAAACATTTTGCTGGAATCCTAAACGAGCGAAATATTGAGTTTTCGTAAATAAAAAAACAAAATGTCACTTTCTGATTTTATGATAATAAAGGCTGAGTGAAAATTTTCACTAATTGAAATTATAATTAAATCCTATTAGTGCCTTTATTTGATGCTGAGGCTGGTTTACAGCTTTATCCGCATCATCAAAAGTATATTCTTCTCTTGGATTTACATCTTGACCTTCAGGACTGTAAGAAGTATCGTGTCCATATAATGTGCTTGTGAAATAATAATCATAGCCCAAGTTAATCACTAAATCAACAGCCGGTACAATTCTAAAATAATTTTCCATACCAACTCCAAGTCCCCATTGATCACTTATTACATCAAAATCTTCGTTTCCGCCTATAAAATTAAAATTACCAGTAAACATTATATAGCGCGGACCGGCATAAAAATAATTCCTTTTCAGATTTAACACGCTATATCTTCTCAAAAAATCAATACTGAAATTCCATGTTTTACCACTTTTTTCAGGAATTCCATTTGTATTATTATTTATAAAAATCCGTCTTGCGGCTAAAGGATCGCCGGCATCTGAATAAGCCAACCCAACAGATAATTTAGCAGTGAATGGAAAATTATCGGCAAATTGAGAAGTTAAAATACTTACGTTTCCGCCTACTCCATTATACATACCAAATTGTGTCCCTAAAGCAAAACTTGTTGTTCTATAATTTTGGTAACGGTCATTTTGAGCGAATGTTAAAACAATCATTGAAAAAAATATAAGTAATGTTTCTTTTATCATTTTTTTATCTCCTTCTTTAAGAAGATAAAATAACTCAACTACTATACCATTAATTAAGTGATGCAGAATGGCGAATTAGGTTAAAAAAATTACATTTATTAAAATTTTGAGTCATAAATAGTGAGAAAAGTACGTTTAAAACTGTAACATTTACAGGTAAAAAGTGAGGCAAGCCCATAAAAAAGGAAAAATACTAAAGGTAAAACTAAGAAATTTAAAATTTTCAGTGGGAAAATATTTCTCTCAAAAGAAAGTACCTTGAAAAACAAATTTGAAAAGGAGATTATTATGCTAAATCTTGGGGGAATCATGCAAACTTCAATCTATAAAAGACTTAAAATGAATTTTTCGAAAAAACTGCAAAAATTATATTATGGCAATCAATCAGAGATTCATAAAGACATCAAAGAAAACTTAAAATTCCAATTAAAAGCCATAAAATTGGGTGAAGAAGTTAAATATTTTAGAATATTACAAGAGTAAGTTATTCTTCGCTCTTTTCAGCTGGTACAAATTTAAGGGAAATTGAATTAACACAATGTCTTGTGTTTTTAGATGTAAATCTCTCTCCAATAAAAACATGCCCTAAATGTCCACCGCAATTGTTGCAGATAATTTCCGTTCTTCTTCCATCGGCATCGGGAACTTTTTTTACTGCTCCGTCAATTTCATCATCAAAACTAGGCCAGCCGCAATTTGAGTTAAATTTATCATTCGATTTATAAAGTGGTGCATCGCATCTTCTACAAGTGTAAGTTCCGGCTTCTTTATTATCTGTATATTCACCGATGTAAGGCATTTCAGTACCTTTGTGAATAATTACTCTTTCTTCTTCGGGAGTTAATTTATTGTATTCCATTTTATCCTGTGCAAAATTTATTGTTAAAAATGTAAAAAAGAAAATTACTAATAATCTCATGTTTTGTCCTAATTTGTTTGGTTCTTATAAAACTTGTTTACATCAAAGTTCCTGATGTTATAAAAATGTTATAATTTGTTCTTAAATGTTTACTATTTGGTCTGGCAATTATACCATATTAGTCATAAATTTAGAAAATAAAAATACAATAAGCATTCACATGAAAAAATATTTATTAACATTATTTCTTACTGCTGTTATTATTGGTTGTGAAGTAAAAGAAGAAAATCATAAACCGCAGAAGTATCAAAATATTATCACTAAATACACGGAAATTAAAGAAATAATTTCACAAGAGGTTGATGATACTTTTTATGTATACATTCGTCTTCCAAAAAATTATACTGTAGAGGATAAAAGATATCCGGTTCTTTATTTGCTTGATGGAGATATTTCATTTAATATGGCAACAAGTATTGTTCGTTATCTTGAATATGGAGAAGATGTACCAGATTTAATAATTGTTGCCCCAGCTTATGGAACCTTGCTAAATGATAGTGAAATAAACTTTAGAGAAAGAGATTATACAGTTTCTGAGATTAATGGTTTGGAGGAAAGTGGCGGTGGAAATAATTACCTAAATTTTATGATAAATGAACTGATTCCACTAATTGATTCCAGTTACAGAACTAACGAACAAAGAATTTTGAATGGTTATTCTCTAGGAGGATTGTTTACAGTAAATGCACTACTTAGTGCTCCTAATTTATTTGACAGCTATATTGCAGGAAGTCCTTATTTGCTAAATGATTTAGAGTTGCTTTTAAGAAAAAGTGAAGAACAAATCAATTTTGCCCAAACTAAAAAACTATTTATAGCTGTTGGTGAGTTAGAGGATAAGGATATATATCATGTCCCTATTAATTTATTAGTAGGTCGGTTGAAGAATAAAGATGGACTTGAAGTTAAATTTACGGAATTCAAAAACGGGACACACTTTACATGTCCGTCCGAAGCTCTTTCTTACGGATTAAAATTTATTTTTAAAGAGACTGATATTCCGGAACCATAATCAATTGAAGCTGTAAAAAGATAAAATATCAAATTAAAAGGATTAAAAATGATTAAAAA
>CAYXXW010000149.1:0-1711 GCA_964469115.1 uncultured Melioribacteraceae bacterium | reverse complement strand
GATTAAAAATGATTAAAAAAAAGATTTTGCTTTTACTTCTTATTCCGGTAATAATTATTTTTGCATACAATTTTAACAATAGATCAGATATTGAAAAGGAATATAAAATGAGCGATAACAGCAATCTAGAGAAAGCCACATTTGGAAGTGGTTGTTTTTGGTGTACAGAAGCTATTTTTGAAAAATTAAATGGTGTTGAGTCAGTTGTTTCCGGTTATTCGGGTGGAGAGGTATTTAATCCGACATATAAAGAAGTTACTACCGGAGAAACCGGTCACGCAGAGGTAACCCAAATTTTATATGACCCCGATATAATTAGTTTTAAGGAATTATTAGAGGTTTTTTGGCAGACACACGATCCAACAACTTTAAGCCGACAAGGAAATGATGTAGGAACTCAGTACCGTTCAGCTATATTCTATCATAACGAAGAGCAAAAAAAACTTGCAGAAGAATACAAGAAAAAATTAGAAGAAGCTAAAGTCTTTGATGATCCAATTGTTACTGAAATAACTAAGTTTAGTCAATTTTATGTTGCAGAAAATTATCATCAGGATTATTACGAACAGAATAAGAGTCAGCCTTACTGCAGTTTTGTAATAACACCCAAAGTGGAAAAGTTTAAGAAAGTGTTTAAAGACAAGTTAAAGTGATAATGAAGATTATTATTAAATGAATACTTTCTGGAATGAACGTTACTCAAGTAGTGAATATGCTTATGGAAAAGAGCCAAATCAGTTTTTTAAAGACGAACTTTCTAAACTGAAAGTTGGAAAATTATTGCTTCCGGGAGAAGGTGAAGGAAGAAATGCGGTTTATGCAGCAAAACAAGGATGGAACGTAACCGCATTTGACAGCAGTAGCACCGGAAAAAATAAGGCTGAAGCATTGGCATCTGCCAACAAAGTAAAAATTAATTATCTCCTTAGTGATTTTGAAAATTTTAATAATGATCATCAATATTATGATTGTATTGCTTTAATTTTTGTGCACTTACCAAAACATCTTAGAAAGAAAATCCATCAAAAATCATTATCCTTTATTAAACCGGGAGGAACATTAATTTTTGAGGGTTTCTCAAAAAAACAAATTGATTATAATACCGGCGGTCCTAAAAATATCGAAATGCTATTTTCAGAAGAAGAATTATCTGATGACTTCTCTGAAATGAAAGAACTTAAAATAATTAAAACTAAAACCCACTTAAAAGAAGGGTTTTACCACAATGGATTAACCTCAACAATTCGCCTTGTTGGAACAAAATAATTATTCACTGCGACTAAATCTTTCTCTTTTACCGTAAATAATAAATAAGTAACTGAAGTTACGCAAAACTGTATTTCTGAACCTGACTGCCGTCAGGCAGGCGAAGTGAAGAATCTCAATATGACAAAATTAATCATTTGCGTAACTTCAGTAAGTAAATTAAAAACAAGAAGTCTCATTTTATACATTAATTAGTTTGGAAATTAATATGAAAAGAGTACTTATTCTTGTTTTATTTTTAAGCACATCGGTCTCCTTTCTCGCTCAAGATACTTTAGACAATAATTGTGCTTGCTTCAGTAATGAGCATAAGCAATTTGATTTCTGGGTTGGCGAGTGGAACGTTTTTGATACACTCGGAAATTATGTGGGGAAGAATAATGTGGTAAAGCAATATGACAACTGTTTAATTCAAGAAAATTGGACTTCTGCCGGCAAGAATAGA
>CAYXXW010000148.1:0-7012 GCA_964469115.1 uncultured Melioribacteraceae bacterium | reverse complement strand
TGTTTTAGAATGGGCTGATTAATGAGTTTCCTGCTTTCATTTACTTCAGTACTAATGTCATTTGAATCTACTGGAGTTGTTCCACTAAAACCCGTTTCCCCTTCTTTGGTTAGACAAAGAATTAACATGTCATCTTGAACAACAACATTATTGGGTTCAAAATCCACTCTATTGCCGTCAAATGTCCAATTTGCTTTTCCCCACCAATTACTATTAAATTCAACAAAATCATCAGTCCAATCAAGAATAAAGTTACCATTTTCGTAACGGTAATATTTTATCCAATTCACAAATTGATACTGCGGCAAAATATTATCATTCCATGTTCCAACCCAGCTAGTTGAAGTAGATGCCCAAAGATTAAAACGAATTCCGGCTGGGCTTTTAAGGTCTTTTGCAGATTGAGTAGAAGTCGTCCGCACTTGTTGTCCATCAATATTCCATGAAACATATTCCGGAGTCCATTCAACGCTATAAGTATGAAACTCATCGCCTAATGAAATGCTATTATTATGAATTTGTTCGGAAGTGCTTCGAGGATCAAATCCGGTAATAATATTAGACTGCCATTGAGTGGCATTGTTTTTTCCAAATACTTCAACGTCAATTTCTTCCCAAAATACAGCTGATTGTTCTGAGCCTTCTTTCCAAGTGAAAAATGTACTAAGAATACCGCTCCCCTTTGCTGCCATCATACGCACTTCAATTTTTCCATATTTAACATATTTCTGGGATTTTACATAAACTTCAGCACCTTTATAAGGCTTATTCTGAGAATAAAGATTGGAAATAAAGATTATAGAAAACATAATACTAATGATGGTGTAGAATACAAACTTACGAGGTCCCATATTTACTTATTTCTTTTTAAAAAGAATTATTTATTAATTTACCCTAAAATCTAACAAAATTGATACTCATTGAATTGATTATAAATTTGGATATAATTCTTGCATCACTAATTTTGGCGTACGGTCTACATTGAACATCCCCCAATGTTTTTCTGCTCCAAGCATGTTATCCGGATTACCTTTCCATGGTTCATCAAAAGCTTCAAAGAAAAATGTGGTTATATTCATCTCTTCTGCCCATGACATAATTTCATTAAAATATCTATATTGTTTCTCTTCACTTGCTCTTTCACCAAATTCTGATGCCACAGTTACCCATCCAAGTTCAGTTATTACAATTTTACTTTCAGGTAATGCTTCGCAAACATCTTTGACATTTGAAATTGAATATGCCATCGCTGTATCAATATCATGCCCTTCCCAAAGTGGATAAACATGGATTGATACAAAATCAACAGCTTTTGATAATGCCAAACCATTATGAACCCACCAATTAAAATTATCGGCAACAGTTACCGGTTGATCAATTGCTTCTTGAACTTTACCAACATATGTAATGATGGTATCAGTATTTACAAGATGATCATTCCACTCAACCAAAGCTTCGTTTCCAACATTTACTGCAACAATTATATCTTTATATTGATTTGATAATCTTATTCCAGTTTCAATTTCTTTCAAGTTCATATCTTTATTTTCGTTAAGTACACTGTAAGGGATGGGTTCTTCCAACCAGGGACATCCTTCATGATTACTTAATTCAGCTTTAAGCCAAATACCTAATAATACCTTAACTGGTAGCCGGTTTTCTTCAATAACTTTGAGAACCATTTGAGAATTTTCTCCAGAATCATATACTCTAATAAGTGAAAAATTTGAATCTCTAGTCAATATCTGTAGATCTTCAAGTGTCTCTTCATAAGATGGATTAACCGCTCCATCACCACGATCCGGATGCTGTCCTTCTCTAAAGCCTGAATAACAAATAGCTCTTGAAACACCGGCTAGAAGATCACTTTCATTCTGCTTGATTTTTCCTTTTTCTATACCAGTTTTTTTCAAACTAAGTGTGCTTTCACTTTTTTCAGAAGCACATCCAATCAAGATCAATGATAAGAACATTATTAGAATGATTAATAGTCTTTTTTTCATTTTTTTAGCTCCTTCAAAGTTTATTTTAAGGGACAAAAGTTAATTTTTTACATCTCTCAACTAAATCTTTCACTTGTACCTCAGTTATCTCACCATTGGTTATATATGGAAATTTTATAATTGGATGATCCATAAAAAAATCATGAAAAACAGCTTCATCAACAGTTTTACCTGCAGGAATAAATCCTTTAATCCAATTTGGAACTAAATCCTTTAGATACTCTCGCGCTTCCATATGATTCCAGTATTCTCTGAAAAACGTATATTCATCAAATGCTACCGGTATTTGCTGAGTTGATTTTAGAGATATGATAGTAGAAAGTTTGATATCACGTGATGATGCTCCCACAGCAATCTTAAAATCACCACTTTCTGCTATCCACATATTTCTTTTTGAATCAAAGTAAGAAAAATCTCTGGAATTTAACACGAATTGTAATTCTTTTTCCTCGCTAGGTTCAAGTTCAATTTTAACGAATTTTTTAAGTTCTTTTTCCGGTCTGATTAGTTTACTTTCAATATCAGTTACATATAACTGTACTACTTCTTTGCCTTTAAAATTTCCGGTATTTTTTATTTTAACGGCTACTTTCAATTCCTCAATATCAGTAATATTCTTGCTTGATATATTAAGATCATTATATTCAAAATTGGTATATGATAACCCAAATCCAAATGGGAAAAGCGGTTCAATTCTTTTTTTATCATAATATCGGTATCCAACAAACATTCTTTCCCCATATAATACATCCCCTTCTTCTCCCGGAAAATTTATATAAGCTGGTGTATCTTCTAATTTGATCGGAAATGTTTCCGCTAATTTTCCTGAAGGGTTCACTTTACCGAATATAACATCTGAGGCTCCTCCAGCTCCGGCTTGCCCTCCAAGCCATGTTTCTAATATTCCTGAAACTTCACTTACCCAAGGCATTGTAACCGCGCTGCCATTAGTAAGTACAACAACAGTATTCTTATTAATATTTGCAATCTCAGAAATCAACTTATTGTGTGAGGAAGGCATATCAATATGTTTTCGATCAATACCTTCTGATTCGTAGTGTAGTGGCAAACCAGCAAATATTAAAGCTATATCAGAATTTGCAGCTGTTGTTTTAGCATCTTCAATCATTGAATAATCATAATCATCTGAAAGATTATATCCTTGCGAATAATTAATTTTATAATTATTACCATACTCCGTATTTATAACATCCAGAAATTTATCAAGTTTTGTTGGTTTAACTTCAGAGCTCCCATTTCCCTGAAAACGAGGAGCCACAGCAAATTCCCCAATAACAGCAATACTTTTATACTTTTCAGTGGAAATTGGTAAAATGTTATTATTATTTTTTAATAACGTAGCAGCCTCAGCTGAAACCTTTCTTGCAAATTGATGGTGTTCATCGACTTTAAGTTCAACATTATTATTTTCTAGAGACTTTGCTTTAAGGACTATTTGAAGAATTGTTTTAACAAGTTCATCTAAAACAGCAATATCAAGGTTCCCATTCTTAACTGCTTCTATGATTTTTAAATCATTTATTTTTCCTACGCCTGGCATTTCAATATGCATTCCGGCTTTTATTGCCTCTACTCTATCAACAACTGCAAACCAATCTGAAATAACTATTCCCTCAAATTCCCATTGTTTCTTAAGAATATCAGTTAATAAATAAGGTGATTGTGTACCATAAATTCCCTGAACACGATTATAGCAAGCCATTATTGTCCATGGCTGAGCTTTTTTTACTGCAATCTCAAACGGAGTCAGATATATTTCATGAAGAGTTCTAGTATCTACATCTGAATTCATATACATCCGCATCGTTTCAACATTATTTGCAGCGTAATGTTTAAGAGAGGTTCCCACGCCTTGACTTTGAACACCATTTATATATGCTGCTCCTAACTCTCCTGATAAAATTGGATCCTCAGAGAAAAATTCAAAATTCCTTCCCCCCAGAACAGATCTTTTGATATTTACTCCGGGACCCAGAAGTATATTTACATCCAGCGCTTGGCATTCTTCACCAATTGCCTTTCCTACTTGTTCGATTAAGTCTAAATCCCATGTGGCTGCAAGAGCCGATGCAGTTGGAAAACAAGTAGAAGGCAGTTGATCACCGTAGCCCGGTTTATTGGTTTCCGGAGCACGTCTTAAACCATGCGGACCGTCAGCTAACCATATCCAGGGTATACCCAATCTTTCAATAGGTTGAGTGCTCCAATCATCCCTACCGGAGCATAGTGCTGCTTTTTCTTCAAGTGTTAGTTGAACAACTAATGAGTTAACTTTCGCTTGGATTTCATTCTCATTTAGACTTTGTGCGTTAATTGTTATATTTCCCATAATTAAACTGATGATTATAATAAAGTTTGATATTAGAAATTGATTTGTAGATTTCCTTTTTTCTTTTCCCATTTATTTCTCCTTACAATGCTACAATATTCTTTAAAAATAATTTAAGTCAATTATTTAAGGGCGAATTTGCAAATAATAAAATCTCCTATGTAATATTGAGAATCTAATAAACAAGTGTTTGAATTGAATGCGGTAAACTAGTCTGTTCAACTGCCATTTGACCAATATACAATTTGTACTTTATTTCGAGATCACTCTGATTCATTATAACAGTTACCATCGATCCATCATCGTTGAGAAATGAAGTACTTAAAAGATGGCTTCTGCTGCTAACTGTACTTACTCGTTTTGCTCCCGGTCGTATATACTTAGAAAAATGCCCTATATAATAGTAAGATGGTGTAAATATTAGTTCATCAGTTTGAGTATCAGCATGAATAGGAGCAAAGCAAAAATTCTGAACATGGTTTGGACCACCTGTTTCATCCAGCAAAATATTCCAATCGGTCCAACCGACAGTGCCATTATTAAAATCATTTATCATGGATCTACCATATCGTTCAGCGTTCTTCCATGTTTGGTATCCGTCTGCTCTAAAACTTTCAGCACACCCTTCAGTGAAAAGTAATTTTTTTGTGGGATAAGACTCATAAACTTTCCTAATATTATTATACATTTCTAAGCCACCAGCCCAAGATTCATACCAGTGGAAACCAATTCCCCATGCATATTTTGCAGCTTTGGGATCGTCGAATATCGTATTTGCCCGATTATTAATTAAATCTCTGTTATGATCCCAAACAACTATATTCTTGTTGCCTAACCCTTCACGCTCCATTGTTGGACCTAAATGGTTTTTTAAAAAATCCCTCTCCTCAACAGCGGTGTAAATACAAGATTCCCACCTTTGAGTTGCCATCGGTTCATTTTGAACAGTTATTCCCCAAATTGGAATCCCTTCCTTTTCATAAGCTTTGATAAATTTTGTATAATATAAAGCCCAAGATTCATAATATTCTGGCAATAATTTACCACCCTGAAGCATATCTTTATTACTTTTCATAAATGCAGGAGGACTCCAAGGGCTTGCGTATAATGGCAATTTACCTCCAGCAGCTTTAATCGCTTTCTTTATCAAGTGTATTTTATATTCTCTATCATGATCAATATTAAATGATTTTAACTCTTTATCTTCATCTGAAACATATGTAAAGCTTGCACTGCTAAAATCACAGCTGTGTATTGGAGTTCTCGCTAAAGTATAACCTATTCCCTCTTCTTTGTCATAATAAGCTTTTAGAAATGCCTCTTGTTTATCTTTTGATATCTTTTCAAATACTTCAGCAGAGGCATCAGTAATTGCTCCACCAATACCCCAAAACGTTTGAAATGTATTATTTGGATTAACAAAAACAGAAACTTCAGATTCTATTGGTTGTTCTGATGATTCAAAGGTAGCATTAGCTGTTTTTGTTAGTTTAAGTTTTGTATTTTCTGCTGTAGTGTAAAACGTAACTTCTTTACCTTCAACTATAAAATCTTGTTTTTTTACTTGTGTTTCTTGTGGTGAATGACATCCAAATACAAATAAAATCAAAATAAATAATTTGATATTTTTTTTCATTTCCATTTTCCTTTTTTAAGTAAATAGATAATCTGCTACTTGGGCTTTAATACATCTTAAATAAGTTGAATAATAAATAATATCCACTATTGGGATAAAAATAACTTGTTGATATTTCCTCATTGACAGAATTCTTATGGGCACTATTTTTCCTCACCACGGAATATTATGTTTTTTTACTTCTTCTTCATAAAAATATTCTAATTCCTCTACGAGCTTTTCTGAAATACTGTAATTAAGGCTTTCAACATTTTTAGTAAGTTGATCAATATTTTTATTCCCTGGTATTACAGTAGCCACTTCATCATAAGCTAAACAAAAAGATATGGCGGTTTGTGAGAGATTCCCCTCTTTTGGAACTATGGTTTTTAATTTCTTAACTAAATTTGCTCTCGTTTCAATATCATCCTTTGACCACCGATTCCTTATGTCACTAAATTTGCTTTCTGCGCTGTATTTACCAGATAGCCAACCTGAATCAAGAGGTATTTTTACAATTATTCTTACACCTTTCTGGTTTGCTAAATTAAAGGCACCACCTACATCCTGATGAAAAAGATTAAAGAAAGCTTCTATTACCTTTCCATTGGTAGTATTCATGAAAATAGTCATTTCATCATAAGTGTCTATTGATGCTCCATAAGCTTTTATTTTTCCTTCATCTATTAATTTTTCAAGAATTTCATAATGGTCATTTTTATTTCCGTCAAGATATTCAAAAGGAGGATTGTGAATTATGAGTGAATCGAGGTAATCTGTCTGCAATCTCTTAAGACTTCCCTCCAGTGATTTTCTAATATTGTTAGATTCAAAATTGATTATTCCTGTATCTGTGTGACCAAATTTTGTGTTTATTACTATGTCCGCTCTATTTGTTCCTTTAAGAGCCTTGCCTAATCTCGATTCACTTGTTCCATTGCCATAATTGGGAGCGGTATCAAAAAAGTTTACACCTAGATCTAACGATTTATGAACAAGATCAATTGCTTCTTGTTCTGTCATGCTTTCCCAATCAGAACTTTC
>CAYXXW010000147.1:0-7062 GCA_964469115.1 uncultured Melioribacteraceae bacterium | reverse complement strand
CCCAAAAGACCATCAACTAATCTGTGATCGTGACTTAATGACAAATACATCATTGGCTTTATACCAATCGTATCTGTTCCATCAACTTCAATAACAACCGGTTTCTTAACAACGGCGCCAACACCCAAAATTGCAACTTCCGGTTGATTTATTATTGGTGTACCGAATAAAGCACCAAACACACCATAATTAGTAATAGAAAATGTTCCATCCATGATATCGTCCGGTGTAAGACCTTTGTTTCTAGCTTTGCTGCTTATCTCGGCAACCGAACGTGCTAATCCTCTTATATTTTTTTCATCAGCATTTTTAATATTTGGGACAATCAAACCATTTGGCTCAACTGCTACTGCAATGCCTAAATTAATATTCTTCTTTAATACAATATTTTCACCATCAATAGAAGAATTAACTAGCGGATATTCAGTTAATGCTTTTACAGCAGCGTAAGAAATAAATGCCATGTAGGTTAATTTTAAATTATCCTCTTTCAAAAGTCTCTCTCGATTTTTCTCAATGTAATTATGGATTTTAGTCATATCAACTTCCATAATCTCAGTAACATGAACAGAAGTGTCGCGGCTATTGATCATGTGCTGCATAATCCTTTTACGGATATTATCCATTGGGATGATTTCTTTAGCGCCACTTTCAAATTTTGTACTTATCTCGGGTGCCGATATTGATTGAACATTTCCTTTATTAGAGATATAACCGAGAATATCTTTTTTAGTTACTCTTCCTCCAATACCGGTTCCGTTAATTTTTTCAAGCTCGCTTGAGCTAACACCTTCTTTTGTAGCAATGTTTAAAACAACAGGTGAGAAAAATTTATTTGATGATTCAACATTAAGCTTTGCCACTTTTTCATCTTTTACCGGAGTTTTTGCTAATTCTTTTTCTTTCTGCTCAGGTCTTGCTTCGGCTTTAACGGGTTCTTCTTTTTTCTGAAATCCCGATTTAGTAGAAATCTTAGCTACTACAACGCCAACATCTACAGTTTCATTTTCGGGAAATAAGATTTCTGTAACAACTCCGGTTACAGGTGAAGGCACTTCAGTATCAACTTTATCTGTACTAATTTCATATAATATTTCATCAATGCTAACCTCTTCACCAACTTTTTTATGCCATTTAATAATGGTTCCCTCCATTACGGATTCACCCATTTTCGGCATAGGAATATCAACAACCGAACCGGACTGATCAGTAGACGGTTTTTCTTCCTCTTGTTTCTTTACAGCAGTTTGTTTGGGAGTATCATCATTAACCTTTGCACTTCCATCAGTTTCAATCACGGCAACAACTTCATTTATCGGAACTGTCTCATTTTCATAAGCTTTTATTTCAGCTAAAATACCATCAGCTGGTGAAGGAATTTCTGTGTCAACTTTATCAGTACTTATCTCATAAATTATTTCATCTTTCTTAACAGAATCGCCGACTTTTTTGTGCCATTTAATAATTGTACCTTCGATAATGCTTTCGCCCATTTTGGGCATGATGATGTCGATTTTCATAGTGTCTCTTCTCTTTAGTTTTTAACGTTTTGTCATTCCGGACCTGTCTGCCGACAGGCAGGCTTGATCCAGAATCTAGTTCTCAATTTTCACCTCATGCTTCGACTCCGCTCAGCATGAATTTTACGTTTGAATATTATATTAATTTTATTTCATAATATCTAAAATACTTGTCATTTCGAATCCCCTTTTTTTAGGGTGAGAAATCTTTTTTCTTAAAGAAGAACTCTCAGTCATCTCAAAAAGCAGATTCCTTCGAGATGACAGTTCTTTATAATATCTAATATTCAAGCATCTTTTTTAGTTCATCATAAATCTTATCTCTAGTAGGTAATATTTCCCTTTCGAGCTTTGGATGAAAAGCTATAGGTGTATCGGCAGCTGCAAATCTTTTTACCGGAGCATCTAGCTTCTCAAAACACTTTTCAGAGATTTGTGCAGCTATCTCGGCTCCAAATCCACTCGTTAAGGTATCTTCATGAATTATTATTACCTTACTTGTTTTCTCAATCGAATTAAAAATAGTATCAATATCTAAAGGCATTAAAGTTCTAATATCAATAATTTCAATCGAGTGGCCTTCTTCGGTCAATCTCTTTGCCGCAAATTCCGTTTCATGTACCATTGCGCCATAAGTAACAACAGTCAAATCGTTTCCTTCTCTCGTTATATTTGCTTTACCAAACGGGACTAAATAATCCGGGTCAGGAGCCGGTCTGGTAGCATAGCTTTGACGGTATAATCCCTTATGCTCAAGAAAAAGCACAGGATCGTTTAAGCGTAACGCCGTCTTCAGCAATCCTTTTGCATCTGCTGCATTTGATGGATAAGCAATTAGTAAGCCGGGCATATGAGTGAAGAAAGCTTCAATATTTTGACTGTGATAAAGTCCGCCATTTATATAGCCGCCAACCGCAACACGAATAACAACGGGTGCCTCAAACTTATTATTTGAACGATATCTGTACATAACTAATTCATCACGTATCTGCATAAATGCAGGCCAAATGTAATCTCCGAACTGGATTTCCACACATGGTTTATTTCCGGTTACAGCCATACCAATAGATACACCAAGAATACTTGCTTCAGCTAAAGGTGAATTGAATACTCTTTCATTTCCAAATTTGGTTGAGAGACCTTTTGTAGCAGTAAATACACCTCCCTTTCCATCCGCAACATCTTCACCAAACACATGAATCTTATCATTTCGTTGCATTTCTTCGTGAAGTGCATGATTAATGGCATCAACCATTACGATGGGAACACCTTCATTTTTGCATTCGTTATATTTTAGCCTATCTTTCTTGCCGCTTTCATCAAAAACAAATCTGTTTATTGTTGAAGGATCAGGGTCAGGTTTTGAAAGAGCCCAATCGGCAGCTTCATTTATATGCTGATTAATTTCAAGTTTTAGTTCATTAAAAACATCATGAGTAATAATGTTTTCTGAGACTAATTGATTTACAAATTTTTCAAGCGGATCATTTGCTAAATCATTTGCAATTGATTCTTTAGGACGATATTTTGATTGATCATCAGAAGTTGAATGAGATAACAATCTGATTGTGTTTGCCTCAACTAGAACAGGTCCATTGCCGTTTCTAGCATATTCAAATGCATCGTTAGCAGTATCACGCATTGTAAAATAATCAGTGCCATCGACATTATACCGTAACAAATTTTCATATCCGCTCATCATAGCTGAAATTGAAGCATTCTTCCCAGCTGTTTGATTTTCCACTGGTACAGAAATTGCCCATTTATTATTCTGCACAACAAAAACCACTGGAATTTTATCCCGACTAGCCCAATTTACTGCTTCGTGAAATTCACCTTCACTTGTTGTCCCTTCTCCACTGCTTACATATGTTACAGCTTTATTTTTCGATTTTTTATTGGACATTGCTGTTCCAACCGCTTGAAGGAATTGTGTTCCGGTTGGGCTAGATTGTGTGGGCACATTAAATTCTTTCGATCCCCAATGGCAAGGCATTTGTCTTCCGCCAGACATTGGATCGTCTGCTTTAGCTAATTGATGAAGAAATATTTCTTCCATCTTTACACCCAAACCTAGCATAAATGCCATATCGCGATAATAAGGGTAAGCCCAATCGTGTCCTGGTTTCATTGCTTTACCGAATGCAATTTGTGTTGCTTCGTGGCCGGCGGATGGAAGATGAAAATAAGATTTACCTTGTTTAAGTAAATTCATTACTTTATGATCCATTGCACGAGAGGTATACATTAGACGAAGAATATGAAGCAGTTCTTCCTTAGATGAACCATTTAATGTTTTAATTAACTTTTTACTTTTAGGTTTACCATTATTTTTTGATTTTACTGTTTCCATTGTTATATCATTTTTTTTCTTCATAATTTCCCCTTTCTTCAAGACTTTAGTCAACAATATCAGAAAGTTCTCTTTTGCTTATATTTTTGTATTCAAAAACTTCTTTAAAATTATTTATTATTATTTGCTTTGTTTCATGTAAATCTATTTCACGACCAATTTCTTTATTTAAGCTTGTTACTTGCTTATCCTGAATGCCGCAAGGGATTATCCCATTGAACAATGACAAATCGGTGTTCACATTAAATGCAAAGCCGTGCATTGTTATCCATCTGCTAACCTTAATTCCAATTGCACAGATTTTTCTATTTTCAATCCACACACCTGTATAATTATCGTTCCTTCCGGATTTAATTTTATAATCATGACAAGTATTTATGAGAACTTGTTCTAATGATCTCAAATATAAATGTGTGTCTTTCTTCCAATTTTCTAAATTGATTATTGCATAACCAACAATTTGTCCGGGACCATGATAAGTAATATCACCGCCGCGATCTATTTCAAAGACACTAATATTTTTTTGGTTTAACTCTTGTTCAGAATAAAGCAAATTTTGTTTTTCTGCAATCTTTCCCAAAGTATACGTATGCGGATGTTCGCATATAAATAAAACATCCTCAATATTGCCGAATCTCCTTTTTTCATGTACCTTAAGCTGAAGATCCCATGCTTGTTTGTAATCAATTAATCCAAGGTCACAAACTATTATTTCTCTAGATGTGGATAGATTCTCCATAAGCATTGGCTGCGGCTTCCATTATTGATTCTGATAGTGTTGGATGAGCGTGAATTGTTCCAACAATTGTTTCAAAATCAGATTCCAAAGTTTTTGCAATTCCAAGTTCGGCTATGAGTTCGGTTGCCTCCGATCCAATTATATGAGCCCCTAAAATTTCACCATATTTCTCATCAAAGATAATTTTAACAAAGCCCTCTCTTTCACCAATAGCAGCAGATTTACCGCTCGCTGAAAATGGAAACTTGCCAACTTTAATTGAGTAACCGGCTTCTTTTGCTTTGGCTTCTGTTAATCCAATTGAAGCAACTTGAGGCTGGCAATAAGTACAGCCCGGTATTGAGTTATAATCAAGTGCTGAAGTTTCTAAACCTTTAATTCCTTCAACACATTTAATCCCCTCTTCAGAGGCAACATGAGCCAGCCAAGGAGGTCCGATTACATCTCCAATTGCATAGATATTATCAACATTAGTCTTATAAGATTCTTTATCAACTTTAATATGATTTTTTTCTAATTCGACACCAAGGGTATCTAAACCAAAATTTTCTATATTTCCAGTCACTCCAATTGCATTAAGGACAATATCAGCTTTAAGTTTTTTGGTTTCACCCTCATGCTCAATATCAACTTCAACTTTATTTCTTACAACTTTTGCCTTTCGCACCATTGCTTTAGTTAGAATGGTGATGCCGCGTTTTTTAAAATTACTTTCTAAGGCTTCAGATACTTCCTTGTCCTCAATCGGTAAAATATTATCAAGCATTTCAATTATGGTTACTTTGGTTCCAAAGACTGAATAGAAATAAGCAAACTCAATCCCAATTGCTCCGCCACCAATAACAATCAGCTCTTTAGGCAGTTTATCGAGTGTCATTGCCTCTGAACTTGTAATTATCTTTTTATGATCAACGGGAATCGCAGGGATTGATTTTGGTCTGGCACCAGTTGCAATTATAATATTCTGCGCACTTATTGTATCAACAACCTTTTCACCTTCATAAACTTCAATTTCATTTTTTGAGACAAATTTGCCATAACCTTTAATGCGTTCAATATTATTTTTACGCATTAAAAAATCAACTCCCTTTGTTACTTTCTTTGATACGTTTCGGCTTCTTTTAATTATTTTATCAAAATCAAAATTTAATCCTTCAACCGTAATTCCAAATTCACTGGATTTATTTTTCATTAAATCATAAACTTCGGCACTTTTTAATAATGCTTTAGTTGGAATACAGCCCCAATTTAAGCATATACCGCCCATATTATCTTTCTCAATTACACAAGTTGAAAATCCAAGTTGTGCAGCTTTTATAGCAGCGACATAACCACCCGGACCGCCTCCTAAAACTGCAATATCAAATTTTTTCGACATTTTTAACTATCCATTCAATTAATCAATAATTTATAAATATAATGAAGATTTTGCTGAAAACAAATTAGATGAAAGGATGTTTTACTCCCTTATACATTATCTAAGAGCATAAACGAATTACTCTTTGAAATAGCAGTATTTTTATAATTTTTATCATCAAATTCGCAAATTTTTTCAAGTGGACATCCAGAACATAAATATCTTGTAGGTTTGCAGAATTCTCTGCCTAACCTTATAAGATTAGTGTGGAATGAATGAGCAATTCCCTTAGGTAGTTTTTCATTTATTTCAAAGAATGTTTTATCGGGAGTTTTGATATTTACAATTCCAATTCTATTTAGTGTTCTATGGACATGAGTGTCAACAGGACAAATATTTTTGTCCAAAGCAAATAGAAGAACACAGCTTGCAGTTTTTACTCCAATACCTTTAAATTCTGTTAAGTAACTAATTGCTTCCAAATTGGGCACATTATTTATTCTGCTTAAATCATAATTACCGACTTTTTTGTAAAGCTCATCGAGCAAATTCTTAATCGCAGTAGATTTCTGAAATCCTAAACCGGCAACCTTAATTTCTTTTTCTATTGTTGTACGTTTCGCTTTTCTTGCATCTTCCCAAGTTTTAAATCGTTTTTTCAAATTTTGATACGCTTTATAAGAGTTATTATCATTGGTGTTTTGAGATAGAATTGTTGCAATCAGCATATCAATAGGTTTTGGCAATTTTTCAGCTTTAGGTGCAACACCAAAGTGTTTTATCAAGAGTTTATTTATTTTGGAAATTTTATTCACAGATGAGTCGAAATTATTGGAGTAAAAGCATTTTTTTTACTATTTGATTTGTTGGTGTTTGCAGTCTATAAAAATAAATCCCGGACGATAAGTTTGAAGCATCAAAGGCAACTGAGTAAGATCCAGGTTTTTGAATTTCATTCACTAAGGTTACTATTTCGCGACCGAGTATGTCATAAACAGTCAATTGAACTGTGGAATTGTTATTTTGAAAAATTTGTGACGAACCATTTTTGAGATTTCTCACTTCGTTCGAAATGACAGATGAGGAAGGGATC
>CAYXXW010000146.1:0-7076 GCA_964469115.1 uncultured Melioribacteraceae bacterium | reverse complement strand
GCACAGGACCAGCCGGTCAAAAGTATTATTATTGAAAAACTAGAAAAAGAAAATGAAAATCTTGGTCACCGACTTGATGTTATTGAGAAGAAGGTTGATGACATTATTTGGTATCAAAGAGTTGGTGATGTTGCCTTTATAGATAAGGTATATTTAGCAGGCCCTCCTAGATGGAAAATAAAAGACACAACTGCACAAGGCGCAAAGAACCCCTTGAAATTTTGGTCTTATGTATTTATTCCAAAAGGAATTGATTATAATAAAGAATATCCATTAATAGTTTTTCCGCATGGTGGAGTCCATTCAAACTTTACGACTTATTACACACATATTATTAAAGAGCTTATTGCTCAGCAATATATAGTTGTTGCGGCGGAATACCGTGGAAGTACCGGCTATGGGAAAATAGTTTATGAGAGAATTGATTATGGCGGATTAGAGTTTGAAGATGTTGATGTAAGCAGACAATACATGGTTGATAATTATAGTTTTGTTGATGAGGACAGAGTAGGAATAATTGGATGGAGTCATGGCGGACTTATAACTTTGATGAATATTTTTGAACATCCAAAAAATTATAAAGTCGCATTTGCAGGAGTTCCGGTAAGTGATTTGATTGCAAGAATGGGTTACCAGACTCAAAGTTATAGAGATTTATATTCTGCAGATTATCATATTGGTCAAACTGCTTATGAAAATGTTGAGGAATATAGAAGGAGATCTCCTGCTTGGCAAACGCACAAATTTAAAAATACTTCATTGCTTATCCATACAAATACAAATGATGATGATGTAAATGTGCTTGAGGTTGAACATCTTATAAAATCATTAAAAGCAGACGGGAAGAAATTTGATTATGAAATATTTAAAGATATCCCAGGTGGACATTCATTCGATAGGATTGATAGAAAACAAGCGAAGCAAATAAGATTGAAAATTTATAACCATTTGGCAAAGCAGTTAAATCCTCCAAAACAATTAAAAACAATAGAGGATATTACTAAAGCAGCATACTTAAAGTGAAAAGTTTGCAAACGAAAAGAAAATTTCTTTAAAAATAATTGAGCTTAAAACTGCTGAAGATGTTAGAGAAGAATCTCAATCTGTACATGGAACTTTTAATATTGTCTATAGTGGAAAGCTGCTTAGTTATTACTATTTACTTCCAAAGGATATTCAAAAGCGAATTGATGAAATAAGTTAATTTATAAGATTTAAGTAAAAAATATAACTATAAGTACGTCACATAAATCTAGTAATATTAGTAATATAACAGATTTTAAGATAATTGGTAAAATGGCAAGTTGCTTTAAAAGACCAGAAATAAATTTTATCTACGTTTCATCACAACCTTTTATCAACTTATCAGTCTAATTATTTAGAAACGATGGGAATGAATGCAAGACGATAATCAACTAATCAATAGAGCGAGAAAAGGCGATAACAAAGCCTTTGAAGAACTTGTGCTGAGGTACGATCGTCTTGTGCTCAATATTGCGTATTCGTATCGAAATGATAAAGATGATGCAGATGATATTTATCAAGAAGTATTTATTCGGGTTCATAAGGGATTAAAGAATTTTCAAGCACGTAGTAAATTTTCAACATGGCTTTACAGAATCACAATTAATGTTTGTATTGAATTTAAAAGAAAAGCAAAAGTGAGGGATCATGAACCGCTTAATAATTTTGATGATGAAAACGAAAATACTTTTTCTTATGCATCAATAATAGATAGTGGGGAAAAGACGGATCAAGGAGTGTTGGATAATGAAACTTCTCGTTTAATAAAGTGTGAATTAGAAAAATTACCCAAACAATTAAAGATGGCATTTACTTTAAAATATTATCAAGGATTTAAGATAAAAGAAATTTCTGAAATGATGAATTGTACTGAAGGAACAATTAAAAGTTATTTGTTCACTTCCTCTAGAAAATTGAGAGCCAACTTAAAACCAATACTGGAAATGTAATTTTATTTACAAGGCACCAAAATGAAACATGAAAAATATAAAGAGCTATTAGAATTGAATATCATGAATGAGTTAAGTGATAAAGAGCAAATTGAACTAGAAAATCATCTACTTGAATGTGATGAATGTACTAAAGAATATACTCAATTGAAAAAAATGTATTCATTAATTACTAATGAAGCTCCAGATTTAGTGAATGAAAAAGATTTACAGAATTCCAGATTAAGACTTTTCAATTCAATAAACAGTAAAGCTGAGGATAAATCATTACTAGTAAAAGTGAGAATATTTTTCAACAATTTATTTTCAAGTAAATATAGTTTAGCATTTGGAAGCATTGCTCTAGTTTTGATAGGATTTTTTGTAGGCTATTTACTTTCCCAAGGTTCAAAAAGTTCACCAAAACTAATTTTGGCAAATATTATTGATTTAGATAAAATTGAAAATGGGGAACTTCAAATAGCAAGAGTAGAAGTACCTGAAATTTTTTCAAATACAGGAGAATTTGAATTTAAAATTGGAAATGAAAATCCAGTAAGTTATAAAGGCACTCTTGATGATGAGATTGTACAAAAATTATTAGCTTCTGTTATTAAATCAAGTGAAAATCCCGGTTTTAAAATTAGGACAGCAAACAGTATAAATGAGTTTATGCCAAAAGACTTCAATCCGGATAGTAAAATAAAAGATGCATTTATTCATTCACTCAAGACAGATGAAAATCCGGGTGTAAGAAAAGAAGCTCTAAGGGCGTTAATAAATTTTATTTATGATGATAAGATTAGAGATGCAATACTCTTTACACTAGAAAATGATGATAATGATGCAAATAGAATGCTGGCAATAAATGCATTGCTAGCAATAAATTCTAAAACGCAAATAATAAATGACAGCATTAAAATAAAATTAAAAAATGAATTGCCGAATGAAAATAACGAAGTTGTAAAACTTAATACGGCAAAATTATTACTTGGAGGTAATTAAAATGAAAAACACGATATTTAAAATACTATCAATGCTAATGATTATGAGTTTGGCAGTCTCAGCACAGAAGAACAACAATATAGTAAAAACATTTCCCGCGAAGGCTGGAGAGAATGTAAAAGTAACTATTGATCCGGGCAACATTAATGTTGAAACATGGAATAAAGATGAAGTCAGAATTGAAGTAATATCAAAGAAAAAATTTAATTTTAATGAATTTGTTGCAGAAAAAAAGGGAAACACTATTAAATTTTATCTGGAATTAGAAGACGGGTGGCAAAATAGTGTGATGGTTAAAGTGAAGACGCCAAGTAACTTTAATTTTGATTTGAAAACAACAGGCGGCAATATTAATGTTGAAAATGATATTTATGGTAATTTTGATGCCGAAACAGATGGTGGAAATATAAGCTTTAATAGTGTTAATGGTAAAGTTAGGGTTAGTTCTAATGGTGGTAATATATCCGGTGAAAATGTTGTTGGGCATGTTAAATTACATACAAATGGCGGAAATATTTCACTAGGAAATGTTAAAAGCGGCAAAACTGAAGTTGATACTTATGGTGGTAATATTAGTGTTGGCACTGTTGCCTCAGATTTAGCAGCAAAAACTCATGGCGGCAATATTAGCGTTGGAGATGTTGGGGGTAATGCGAATGTATTTACTTACGGTGGTCATATTTCGATGGAAAAGGTTTCCGGTTCAGCAAAAATGGAAACTTATGGCGGTCACTTAAAATTGAAAGGAGCAACAGGAGATGTTGTAGCCAAAACAATGGGTGGACATATAAATCTGGAAGATATTACAGGGAGTATTGAGGCTATTACATTAGGCGGGAATGTATCGGCTGAATTAGATCCAAAGTTAAAAACAGATTCTTACTTAGAAACATCCGGCGGTAATATGGAATTAAAAATTCCTTCTTCGGCTAAAGCAACAATATATTTAACATTGGAAAGTGACGAGATCGAAGAGAAAGATGCCGACCGTTTGGTAAGATCAGATTTCGAAGCAACTACCTTTAATATTAGTGAAGATGAAATAAATGCCACTTACAAATTAAATGGCGGTGGAGCAAAAATAACGATGAAGTGTGTCGGGGGAGAAGTATCTATTAAAAAGTGGAAAAAATAACTACTATTTATAAAAGCCCAACTTTTTTGTCATGCCGGTTTCATTTTTTGAATACCGGCATCTGTTTTTAATTGATTCAGGCAACCCTCAGTTGAGGGAATGGGAATGACGTCACAAAAATTTATTTAGAATTTCCATTCCATTTATGTTCCGGGTCCGGAATAAAAGTTACGCCGCTTCCAAGTTCTTGCTGAACACAAAAAAGCCATCCTCCGGGAATTTTTGCTCTATGTGATCTCTGTGGACCATTCTCGTTTTTAATATGCTCCCAAATTAAAGTCCCTTTATATTCCTTTTTCGAAAAGATACCCATAGAATATACTCCTTTTTATTTTATCATTGTCTCGCTGGGGATGCCAAAATAAAGACCTAAATAGTAAGGCCAAAGAAGAATTGCTAAAACCCCCTTAAAGAAAGTAAGCTTTAAAAATCCTATTGTGAATAACCATCCGCCAAACCATAAACCTCCAGCAACACTATTGTTTACTACTTTTACTTTTGATTCTGCCATAATTATTTCCCTTAGTTTATTATAATTACAAAATTTAATTATTACTATACAATCTTAATATTGTCATTTAGAAATGAGCCACGTTATTTTGGCGATTGAGAAATCTCTATTAATTGCGTTAAGAGATTTCTCACAAAAGGCATGTTCGAAAGGACAAATTAATAATTTAAAAACCTTCTAATTTTTGCCAAACATCAAATCATAATCTTTTTTCTTTGCTACTTCAACAAAATCTTTTGGCATAATTTCCCAATTTATATTTTCAACTGGTTCAACAATTTTTTGCTTTTCAATCCATTTCATCATGTAGTATCGTAAATCCTTTTCTGTTGAACTTACAACTCTGTCAGTCAGTTTCTCTTTTGGAATACCGGCACCTTTAACCAAATGTCCACCCCCGCCGTTGCCTCTGTAGCTATTGACTGCCACTTTATAAATTTTATTCAAATCAAAATCAGTTCCATCACTCATTGAAACGATTATGATCCTATTGCCTTCAGGTTTGCTAACATCTACAAAGTACTTTATTCCTTCTGCAGAATCAAAATTATAGTAACGATTTTCTAACATTGGGGCACCACTTCTTTTAGATAAAATCAATTCGCCGCTTTCATCTTTTTCAAATTTTAATAAATGATCATATTCGTTTTGCATTGTATTAAACCAGCCAGCATAAGAATACTCCAAATAATCTAATATTTCCTTTCCACTTAACTTCATTGTGTAAAGCAAATTTTCATATCGGTACAAATCGAACATGTCTTTCACATAAACAGTCCCTTCAGAAATTTCAGAGTAAATAGAAAGCGGTGCTGTAAACGAAATATCTGCATTGGTTAGCTCAAGCTGAATCTGATGAATTAAATCGGAGAAGGCAGAATTACCGAAAAGTGAATTCTTTGCAGAAACAGTTTTAATAAATTCTCCAATTGGTCTCGATACGTAATTTTTTACTTCATTAAATTCATCTTGAAATGAGTTCATAAAATTTTCATCAGGAGAGAAATCTCTAATATTAACAATTTCTCCAGTAATATTTTTATTCCAAGAATCACTTTCAGAATCAAATACTAATACTACATTTGCAGCAGTAACACTCCGTGCACGAGAAGCGGGCCCTAATATTAATACTGAATCTCCATTTGTGTCAGCCACTTTAAAATTCCATTCATGATGATCGTGACCAACAAACACAACATCAAAACCGGGTACTTGTTCTGCAACTAATTGAGAAGCATTTTCATTTCTTTGTGAATTAGCAGTTTGATTATCATAAGAAAAATCAACTCCAGCATGGAAAAGTCCAATTAGTAAATCGGGGTTTTCTTTTTCTTTAATAATTGGGACCCATTTTTTAGCTGTTAAGATCTTATCTTCAAACTCAATACCCGACCAAATATTTTTTGGCAGCCAATTTGGAATTCCCGGCGTTATCATGCCTAATACAGCTATCTTAATACCATTTTTAATAATAATTGAATATGGCGGAAAATAAGTCTCACCAGTTTTAGTATTAATAGCATTCGCAGCCAACCAAGGAAAATTTAATTCATCATCAAACTTATCATATACAGGATGACCGGTTTCGATATCATGATTTCCAACAGTTGCAGCATCATAATTCATATAATTCATTACTCGTGCGAGTAAATGAGATGTATCTGTTTTTTCAAAATTGTAATAATAAACTGCCGGATCGCCTTGAAGAATATCTCCATTATCAAGTAAAATAACTTCTTGGTTTTCGTTAGCCCTTTCGTTTTCAACATAAGTGCGAACTTGCGCTAGTGAATTATTAGACGGTTTATTATCAGTAAAGTTGTATGGATAAATTGCTCCATGCACATCACTTGTTTCTATTATTTTTATGTTAACGGTTTGAGCAAAGGCAGATACAGCAATCAGCAAAAATGTTATCAAATATTTAAGATTCATATTCTTTCCATTTAATTGTTATTTTTTGTTAAAAGAATTTAATAAAGTTAGTAGAAATATATTTATGATATGCCAATCTAACTGAAATTAATATTTTATTAAATTGTAAAATTATGGTAAAGGTTAAAATGATTTATTCAATCTTAGACAATGATTTATATAAATTCACAATGCAGAATGCTGTGATGAAATTATATCCACATTCAAAGGTTAAATATCAGTTTATTAATCGTAGTGCTGATAAGTTTCCTAAAGGGTTTGGGCAAGCCTTAAAAGAAAAAATTAATAAATTTGCTTCACTTCAATTAACTAGTGACGAAGAAATATTTCTCAGAGAAAAATGCTACTTTTTTGATCCGGTGTATATTGATTTTCTTAAAGGGTTCAAATTTAATCCCAATGAAGTTGAAATAACTCAGAAAGGAAGTAATCTAACAGTCAATATTGAAGGATATTGGTACCGGACTATTTTATGGGAAGTTCCCATTCTCTCTCTTATTTCTGAATTATATTTTGAGATTACAAATAGTGAAAAAAT
>CAYXXW010000145.1:0-7078 GCA_964469115.1 uncultured Melioribacteraceae bacterium | reverse complement strand
TCCTAAACGGTATTCAAATTGGTTTGATAAATATTGCTGAGAATAATCCGGCACCGTTTAGGGTTTTACCGTTTCTTAATGTTAATTTCTAACAAAAAAACCGCAACCAAATGGCTGCGGTTTATTATTATGTATTTTATTAAAATTGTTTAACTTCTAAATCTCTCACTAACTATTTTCATAACCTTAATTCCGGCTTCTGGTATTTTAGTACCAGGACCGAAAATTACAGCGGCTCCTTTCTCATATAAATATTCATAGTCTTGAGAGGGAATTACCCCGCCGATTATTACAATAATATCTTCTCTTCCTAATTTTTTCAATTCATCAATTAGTTGAGGCAACAAAGTCTTATGTCCCGCAGCAAGTGAACTCATTCCTACAACGTGAACATCATTTTCAACCGCTTGTTTTGCAGTTTCTTCAGGAGTTTGGAAAAGTGGACCAACGTCAACATCAAACCCCATATCAGCAAAAGCAGTTGCTACTACTTTAGCCCCGCGGTCGTGCCCATCTTGACCTATTTTAGCAATTAAGATTCTTGGTCGTCTTCCTTCCGCTTCTGCAAATTGGTTTGTTAATTCTTGAGCTTTGTTTAACATTTTGTTTTCACTTCCTTTATATTCACTGCTGTAAACACCGGATATTGTTCTGGTCACTGCTTTGTATCTTCCACTTATTTTTTCAATTGCATCAGAAATCTCTCCTAGAGTTGCACGTTTTCTTGCAGCTTTAACTGCGAGATCCAATAAATTTCCTTCTTTTGATTCTGCACATTTTGTAATTGCGCCAAGAGCAGATAGTACATCAGCTTCATTTCTTGTTTTCTTTATCTCATTCAAACGTTTGATTTGTGATAATCTCACTGCAGTATTATCAACCTCCAAAATTTCAATCGGATCTTCTTTGTCAAGTCTGTACTTATTAGTTCCAACAATAGTCTCTAAACCGGAATCAATTCTGGCTTGTCTTCTTGCAGATGCTTCTTCAATTCTCATTTTAGGAATTCCGGCTTCAATTGCTTTTGTCATTCCACCCAGTGATTCAATTTCTAAAATATGTTCCCAGCCTTTCTTTATTAAAGAATCAGTGAGATACTCAACCAAATATGAACCGCCCCAAGGATCAATTACGTTAGTAATACCGGTTTCATTTTGTAAATAGAGCTGAGTGTTACGTGCAATTCGAGCAGAAAAATCAGTTGGAAGTGCAATTGCCTCATCTAAAGAATTTGTGTGAAGAGATTGAGTGTGCCCCAATACTGCAGCCATTGCTTCAACGCAAGTTCTTACAACATTATTATAAGGGTCCTGCTCTGTTAAACTCCAGCCTGATGTTTGTGAGTGAGTTCTTAATGACATTGATTTAGGATTTTTTGGATTAAATTGTTTTATGAGTTTTGCCCACAATACTCTTGCAGCTCTCATTTTTGCAATTTCCATAAAATAATTCATTCCTAGTGCCCAGAAAAAAGAAAGCCGTGGAGCAAATTGATCAACACCTAAACCGGCTTTGATACCAGTTTTAACATATTCAAGACCGTCAGCTAAAGTATAAGCCATTTCAAGATCAGCTGTCGCACCGGCTTCTTGCATATGGTAACCGGAAATACTAATACTATTGAACTTTGGCATATATTGAGAGGCGTATTCAAAAATATCTGCAATAATTTTAATTGACTGCTCCGGTGGATAGATATATGTATTTCTAACCATGTATTCTTTAAGAATATCATTTTGAATAGTTCCAGTCAATAATTCTGGATTCACACCTTGTTCTTCTGCTGCAACAATAAAGAAAGCCATAATTGGAAGAACCGCGCCATTCATGGTCATTGAAACTGACATTTTATCAAGAGGAATCGAATCGAATAATATTTTCATATCTTCAACGGAATCAATAGCAACACCGGCTTTACCAACATCGCCAACAACTCTTTGATGATCAGAATCATAGCCGCGGTGAGTTGCAAGATCGAAAGCAACAGAAAGTCCTTTTTGACCCATTGCTAAATTTCTACGATAAAAAGCATTACTTTCTTCAGCCGTCGAAAATCCGGCATACTGACGAACTGTCCAAGGTCGAGCAACGTACATAGTGCTGTAAGGCCCACGCAAAAATGGCGGCAGCCCTGACATATATTCAAGATGCTCGAAATCTTTGATATCATCTTTTGTATAAAGTGGAGCTACATGAATTTTTTCCATTGTTTCAAAAACTGAATCTTTAAATGATTTACCAACAGATTTCTCGAATTCAGTTTTCCACTCTGCATAAGTTTTATTTTCTTTTTTGAATTTTAGTGCTGCGTTATTGAAATTTGGTTTATTCATTATTTTTTCCCTCCAATTTTATTGAAGAGATTTGTGAGTTTTTCCATTACATCAGCTCCAAGAAAGATAAAATCATCAATTCCAGATTTTTTATACTCATCAATTTGATCTTTAGGATAACCGGCAAGTATTAGTTGAATGCTGCTATTTTTAGTTTTAATTCCCTTTGTAATCTTAGGAATAATTTCCGGATAATTGTCATCGGTTGAACAAATAACAACAATTGGCGCACCCGATTCTACTGATGCATTTATAGTATCTTCTGTTGTTCCAAATCCTTTTGGGTCAATAACATCGAAGCCTCCGACTTCAAAAAATCCTTTTGAGAAATCTGCACGACCTTTATATTCATTAATTGAGCCGTAATTTGCTAAGAAGACTTTTGGTAAATGTCCATTTTCGTCTTTATAGTTTTGAGCTGAATTTCTTAACTTTTCAAATCCTTCAGATGCTCTCTGTTTTGCAAGTTTATCAATTTTTAATTCAGCTTTGTGAGACGAGCTTAGTGCGCTAGTAACTTCTCCAAGTGTTGAACCAATACGAAAAGCTTGTGTAATGGTATCAATCATTTCTATTGAACTTGAAGTGGAAATTGAATTGAGTTTATCAATAATTGATTGATGTTTCTCTGTGCTTCCGTTCAGTCGGAATTTACTTAAATATTCTGCCCGCTTCTTTTGAAAAGCTGCCTGATCTAATTTTCTTACTTCAAGTTGTTTCTCTTTAACATCAGCAAACATATTTGCGCCTACAATAACCGATTTTCTATTGTTGATGTCTTTTCGTCTCTGCTCATTTAATTCGGTGATTGATTTTTGGATATCCCCATTTATCAGTGATTCTAAAATTCCACCATTGTTTTCAACTTCTTTGAATAATTCCCAAGCTTTATTTGCAATTTCTTCGGTGAGAGATTCGATATAGTAAGAACCTCCGGCAGAATCAATCACTTGATCTAGATGCGATTCTTCTCTTAAGATGGTTTGAGTATTTCTTGCAATTCTTCTCGAAAAATTATCGGGTGTTCTAAAAGTTTCATCAAATGGACTTGTTGTTATGTAATTTACTCCGCCTAAAATTGCACTGAATGTTTGGGTAGTTGTTCTCAACATATTTACGTAAGGATCCAATACTGTTTGATTAAACTCAGAAGATTTTGCACCAATTTTAAATTCAAGATCGTTATTTTCAACTCCATATTCAGAGGCAATTGTCGTTAGTAAAAACTTTACTGCACGGAACTTTGCAATTTCCATAAAGTAATTTGTACTAATACCAAAGTTAAACTGAATTTTAGAAAATGCACTAGCTGGTTCAATTCCTCTTTCTATTAAATGGTTTAAATAATAAACAAGAGTAGACATTGCGTAAGCTAATTCCTGAACTGCATTTGCACCGGCATTCAAGTAAGGGAGTGTATTAATTCCAATAGTTCTGACACTATTTGCAAATTTATTTCCCCAATCAACAGAATTCTTCATCATATCAAAAATAAATTCTATGTCTATAGATAGTTCACCATAAACAGTTAGGTGAGCAATAGGATCGGCACTTATCGAACCACTCAATTTTGTTATATCAAGATTGTTCTCCTCAAAGTAAGCGTTAATTAGAGAAAGGAAAGGGATAACACTATAACCGGCATCAAGATAAAGTGGAACGGAATCAAAATCTATATTTTTAAAAGCTCTTTTTAATGAGTTAATTGCAGAGATTGATAGACCTGTATCTCCGACAATTTCTGTGTCGGCATAATCTGCATCTAATCCAAGTTTTGTTGCCGTATCTAATTTTAGACTTACACAATTTTGCCCTTTGATTAGAGCATCTAAAACAATTTTGTTAAAATCTTCTACATCAGCAGTAATAATTTCTTGGTTAACATCCCAAGATTTACCATGATAGCCACTTGGGGTACCTCCTCGAACAAAACTGTCTCCCCTTGGCAAAGTATTAATGAAGGGTGAATTTTCAATGTCCCTTTTTGTGTAAATAGGATTTAAGTTAATCCCTTCATAGGTTTTAGTAATTAATTTCTTTTCGTAAGAAGCCCCTTTCAAGTCTTTCTCAACTTGAGTTTTCCACTCTTCAAAAGTTGGCGGTGTAAACTCTGACTTAAGTTTTAATTCGGGCTCTAATTTAAAATTTTCCGTTGGAATTTCTTCCGACATTTTGAACTCCGGAGTTTTAAGTAATAAAAAATATTTATCATTATAAAATAAAAAATAAAGCCGACAAATTGTAATCCGCTAAAAAATTCTGATAATTTATCATTAAAACTGAGTGAAAATTAATTAAATAATATTCAATTACCTTATAAACTGATCAAGACATTATATAGATATTAAAGAGAAGTGGTTGAATGGGCAAGATTGGCCCGTGAAAAAAGATTAACAATTACACATCAAAAATTAATGATGAATAAAGCTTTTGAGATAGATGAATTTTTAAGAGATATTTATGTTAAATGGATTCATGATTAAGGGGATAATCTAAAAATTAAAGCAAATATTGGCAAATAGAAATAATATTAAGTTTCCCTATAGATAAAATAGAAGAAAAAATTTCATTTGAAAAATCTCTCTAAATTAGTAGCTTAGTAGAAAATATTATCATTAAATTTTATTTTTACCCAAACTGTGAATTTTAAGAATAAAAAATTATCCGATACAAAATTATTTCTTTTCTTAACAATTGTTTTCTTAGTACTCAGTTGCAAGTCAAATATTGAAAATCCCGCCGAGCATATTTCCATTGAAAAAATTAAAAAAAGAGGCAAGATAGTAGCCATAACCGGATTTAATGCCTATAGTTACTTTATTTATAAAGGCAGAACAATGGGTTATGAGTACGAGCTTCTCCAGAGATTTGCTAAAACTCTTGGCGTTGATGTTGAAATTAAAATATCTAAAGATATTGATGACATGTTTAGAATGCTTGAAAATGGAGAGGGAGATCTAATTGCTTTTAATTTAACAGTTACAGGAAGCAGAAAAGAAAAAGCTGATTTTACAATTCCCATGAGCACAACTCATCAGGTTTTGGTGCAAAGAAAACCTGATAACTGGCGAAAATTAAATTTAGATCAGATTAATAGACAACTAATTAAAAATCCTTTAGATCTTGAATATAAAACAATTCATGTTAGAAAAGGGAGTGTTTACCAAGAAAGATTAGAAAATTTATCCAATGAAATTGGCGGACATATTGATATCGTTGATGCTGCTGATAGCTTATCAGTAGAAGATTTGATGGAACAAGTTGCACAAGGAGAAATTGATTACACAATATCTGACGAAAATATTGCTCATCTGAACAAAGCTTATCACTCAAACTTGGATATTGGCACGCATATTTCATTCCCTCAGAAAATTGCTTGGGCTGTTAAAAAAGGATCAACTGATTTTCTTGAAGAGTTGAATAGCTGGATTGAGGAATTTACTCAAAAATTAGATTATTATGTTATTTACGATCGATATTACAAATACAGAGCTTACTATAAAGCGAGAAGAAGCAGTAAATATTTTTTAAGCGAGAGCGGCGGCATTTCTCAATATGATGAAATGATTAAGGAGTATGCAAAAAGAATTGGTTGGGATTGGAGACTATTAGCTTCCCTCATTTTTCAAGAATCGAAATTTAAACCAGGTGTTCAATCTTGGGCTGGGGCAGCTGGATTAATGCAACTTCTTCCCGAAACAGCTGAAGCACATGGGGCAAATGATATTTATGATCCTAAAGAAAATTTGGAAGCCGGTGTTGATTATATAAAATGGCTTGATAATTATTGGTCTAAGTATATTGAAAATAAAGAGGAAAGAATAAAGTTTATATTAGCTTCTTATAACATTGGCTTTGGGCATATTGAAGATGCAAGAAGATTAGCTGAAAAGCATGGAGCAAACCCTAATATTTGGAATCGAAATGTTGCCGAATTCTTGCTGAAAAAATCCAAACCAAAATATTACAACGATGAAGTAGTTCGTAACGGTTACTCTAATGGAAAAGAAACAATAGCTTATGTAAAAAATATTATTCAAAGGTATAAAAGATATAAGCAATTTGTTACATGAGACAAAATCTTTTCCCGCTAATTAACTACTATTATCTTGTTTATAATTAACCCTTACGTGACATAAATAACAATAAATCCCTCCGTATTTTTTAATCATATTTCTTTTATATAGTTTTAGAGGATAAAATTGTCAACTTTTGTTGTTAAGGAGTTTTTTATGAAAATTGGAATTAGAAAAGAAACACAGTATCCCTCAGAAAGAAGAGCCGCTCTCACACCTGAACATGTTAAAGAAATAGTTAATCAAAATATAGAAGTTATTGTTGAGTCAGCCGAACAGCGAATTTTTTCTTCTGAAGAATATATGAACTCCGGAGCGCAAATTTCTGCTAACTTGGAAAATTGTGATGTGATATTTGGGGTAAAAGAAGTTCCAATTAAAGATCTTATTCCGAATAAACCATTTGTGTTTTTCTCCCACACTATAAAAGGGCAAAGTTATAATATGCCTTTGCTTCAAGCAATTCTTGATAAAAAAATCACCTTAATGGATTATGAATTAGTTAAAGGTGACGATGGTTTAAGAATCATTTTCTTTGGAAAATTTGCCGGTTATGCCGGAGTAATTGATTCACTTTGGCTGCTAGGAAGAAGATTACAACATGAAGGTGTTATTAGTCCAATAAGTAAAATTAAGCAGGCAACCGAATACGATATGCTAGACGATGCT
>CAYXXW010000144.1:0-7103 GCA_964469115.1 uncultured Melioribacteraceae bacterium | reverse complement strand
ATATTATTTTCAAGAACAGGTGTGCTCCAAATTGTTGTAATTCCAAGCTCACTTAGATAATCAAGAGAGTTTATCATTCCTTGTATATCACCGCCGTGTCTCCCGTTCAAACTCTTAAACTCAAATTCATCTTTATCATTAAATAAAAAATCATTTGAAGTATCGCCATTTATGAACCTATCCGAAAATATTAAGTATACAACATCATCATTGCTGAACCCTTGATGTATATTTCTAGATGTGTCTCGCTCAACTAAACTGTAACTAAAATTTGCTTTCCCAAATTTATTGGAAAATGAGAAATCATATTTCTTTGACTCAGCATCCTTAGCTATAGTAATATCAACAAAGGCATAATTGCTGTTCGAGGGATAAATAACTTTTTCGATTTTTATTTTATTATTATCTACTTGTACATGAACAGAGTCAAGATGTTCACCATAAATCATTAATTGAACTTCATTGTGGGAGTGATTTGCCCACCAATTTGGAGGTTCAATTTTAGTTACAATCGGTTGTTGCGCTAGTGAGTTTGAAAATGAAATAAAGATTAAAACAAAAGTAGAAAATAAAAACTTCATAACTGATGCCAATAAATATCTATTAAATATAATATTCTATATCTTGCTTTTAACAAGCATTAAAAATAACTTTATTTTTCTTAAAAAAAAGTATGAAAGATAATTCTAAAAATATTACCGTTAACAGAAAAGCACGTTATGATTATACAATTCTGCAAACTTTAGAAGCGGGAATCGTTTTAGTTGGTACGGAAGTTAAATCATGCAGGGATAATAAAGCCAGCTTGGTTGAAAGCTATGCAAGGATTGATAATTATGGTGAAGTCTGGTTAGTTGGTGCACATATAAATACATTCAAACAAGGTAATCAATTTAATCACGATCCAATTAGAGAGAGAAAATTACTTCTTTCCAAGAAGGAAATTAGAAAGTTAGACCGCAATGTAAAAGAGAAAGGTAACACTCTTATTCCCCTTCGTTTATATTTCTACAAGGGAAAGGTGAAAGTTGAACTTGCTGTAGCAAAAGGTAAGAGAAGTTATGACAAACGTGAAGCAATTATGAAAAAAGATATTCAGAGAGATGCAGAAAGAAGAATAAAGTTATAGTGTTTCAGCAGGCCTCTCTGCCAAAAAGAGTGTGTTGCACAATACAATTATAATGAACTATCATTCCGATTTGTGTTGTATGCAAAACCGGAATCTATAAGTATTTCAGAAAAATTAAACATTTAGATACAGGTATTCAAAAAACGAAACCGGCATGACAGAAACTAGAGACTTAAATCGAAATAAGTATAAATAACTATTATTTCAAAATTTTAGAATTATAAATAGGATGTTAATGTTTCTACCAGTTAAAGAACAATTAGAAATAATAAAAAAAGGCGCTTCCGAAATAATTCCGGAAGAAGAGCTAATTAAGAAACTTGATAAATCAAGAAATGAGAAAAAACCATTAAAAATTAAACTTGGCTGCGACCCAACACGACCAGATTTACATTTGGGACATTCGGTAGTATTACGAAAGCTCGCTCAATTCCAACAGCTTGGTCATACTGCAATCTTAATTATTGGTGATTTTACTGCAATGATTGGCGACCCTTCAGGCAGAAATGCAACACGTCCCCCACTAACATTTGAGGAAGCACAAGAAAATGCAAAAAGCTATTGGGAACAAGCCCGTAAAATATTGGATCCTGAAAAAACTCAAATTGCGCATAATTCCGAATGGCTTCAGAAAATGAGTTTTGAAGATGTAATAAAACTAGCTTCAAAATATACAGTTGCGCGCATGTTGGAACGTGATGATTTTACGAAAAGGTTCCAGGGTGGAATTCCTATAAGTATGCACGAACTTCTCTATCCTCTCGCTCAGGCAATGGATTCGGTTGCAATTGAGAGTGATGTTGAACTTGGCGGAACTGACCAGAAATTTAATCTATTAGTTGGAAGAGATATTCAGCGTGAACATAATCTTGAACCACAAGTAATTTTAACGATGCCTCTTCTGGTTGGAACTGATGGCACTGAAAAAATGAGTAAATCGTACGGAAATTATATTGGGATTGATGATTCGCCTAAGGATATCTACGGCAAAAGTTTATCAATTCCCGATGAATTGATTTACACTTACTATGAATTAGGCACTGATATTGCTCCAATAGAACTTGTTGAAATTAAAAATAAACTTGAAGATCCAAATACTAATCCGAGAGATATTAAAAGAGCATTGGCAAGAAAATTTGTAGAAATGTATCATTCAGCTGAAGCTGCTAAAACGGCTGAAGAAGAATTTGATAAGATTTTTATTAACAAAGGGATTCCGGATGATATTCCCGAACTAAAAATTGATTCTGAGAAAGTTGATATAATCGATCTTATAATGAAAGCCGAATTTGCTCCTTCTAGAGGAGAAGCAAGAAGATTAATCGTTCAAGGTGGAGTTAGTATCGATGGAAATAAAATTGATGATCCAAAAGCAGTTTTAAATATTAAAAATGGTAATGTTCTGAAAGTCGGTAAAAGAAAATTTGTTAAATTGATATTATAGTAGAAGCCTATAACTGACGCAATAAGGTTTTTACAAGGTTTGTAATAGTTAGATTATTTCATTGTCATGCTGAACTATTTTCAGCATCTCTTTTATTTTATTTTTTTAGTTTCTGAAATAAACTTGACTGCCGTAACCAGATTTGAAATGAAAATCAATAAGATTTTTATTATATATTACCTTTATTAAAAACTAAATAAAGGATTAGAATGGCCAAAATTGGTTCACCTAAAGACTCCTTAAAAAACTTTGTTCAACGCGAAGATAATTATAAAAATCTCATCCGCAAAATAAATGCAATAAGAGAAAAAACAGAACTAGGTGGCGGTGCTAAAGCTATTGAACGGCAGCATAAAAAAGGTAAACTAACTGCCCGAGAAAGAATTAAACTATTAGTTGATGAAAACTCTGAATTCTTTGAACTAAATACGTTCTGTGCACATGATATGTATAAAGAATATGGGGGCGCACCAAGCAGTGGGACAATATTTGGAATTGGAAAAATTAATAAAAAAGATTATTTAATAGTTGCTAATGATGCTACCGTAAAAGCTGGAGCATGGTTCCCAATTACTGGGAAAAAGAATTTACGTGCTCAAGAAATTGGAATTGAGAATAAACTACCTATAATTTACTTAGTTGATAGTGCAGGTGTATTTCTTCCTCTGCAAGAAGATATTTTCCCTGATAAAGAGCACTTTGGCAGAATATTTAGGAATAATGCTCAAATTTCCTCTATGGGAATTCCGCAAATTGCTGCAATTATGGGCCCCTGTGTTGCCGGTGGTGCCTACTTACCTATTATGAGTGATGAAGCTTTAATTGTAGAAGGTACGGGTTCTGTATTTTTAGCCGGGTCCCACTTAGTTAAGGCGGCAATTGGTGAAGTGATAGATAATGAAAAACTAGGTGGAGCACTAGTTCAATCAAATATTTCTGGTGTTACTGACTATGTAATGAAAAATGATGAGGAATGTTTAAAGCAAATAAGAAGTTTAGCAGATAAAATTGCAGAAAAACCAAAAGCTGACTTCAACAGAATTGATGAGAAAAAACCTCTGTTCGATCAAAAAGAAATTTATGGAATTCTACCGGAAAATCCTATTGACCAATATGATATGTATGAATTGATTGCAAGAATAGTTGATAATTCAGAAATTGATGAATATAAAGCTGGTTTTGGTAAATCAATAATTACTGCTTATGCAAGAATAGACGGATGGTCTGTTGGAATAGTAGCAAACCAGCGAATAATTGTAAAGACTGAACAAGGTGAAATGAGAATTGGTGGAGTAATTTATTCTGATAGTGCAGATAAAGCTACTAGGTTTATCTTGAATTGTAACCAAAAAAAGATACCGTTGCTATTTCTTCAAGATGTAACTGGATTCATGGTTGGGAGTAAGGCGGAACAGGGTGGAATTATTAAAGATGGAGCTAAAATGGTTAATGCCGTTGCTAATTCCGTTGTACCCAAAATTACAATAATTGTCGGTAATAGTTTTGGTGCCGGGAATTACGCTATGTGCGGTAAGGCATATGATCCAAGATTTATTTATGCGTATCCTAATTCTAAAATTTCTGTAATGGGAGGTTCACAAGCGAGTAATGTTCTTCTTGATATTAAAGTTAGACAGATGGAAAAAGCAGGCAAGCATTTTAGTGATGAAGATAAGAAAAAACTTTTAGATGAAATTCAAAAATCTTATGAGGATAAGAGCAGTTCCTTTTATGCGGCTGCACGACTGTGGGTGGATGAAATAATCGATCCTGCCAAAACAAGAGAATACGTTTCTAGATCAATAGAAATTGCTAATAATAATCCTGATATGCCAAAGTTTAATGTTGGGGTTATTCAGACTTGAAAAGATAAATATACCTAAGATTGCACGCAATCTTGGAGTAAAGAATTGTTTTTAACTGGTTTTACAATTTGCGAGCAAACTGTCTTACCATTCCACTTGAGATAATAAACATAAATCCTTTATTTCTATAAAATTCCAATAAAAATTTTCGAAAATATAATTGAATAACCCTCAAAAAGGCATTTATTTACTAAAGGTAAATATGTTAGTAGAAGAACATATAGATAATTCATTAAAGCAAGATCAGCAGTTAGCTGAAATTTTAGTTGATCTGCTTGATCAAGATCTTTCTGAAAAGATTCAATCAATAAAATATATTGATAAAATATATTTTACCAGAATTGATTCTGATTTATCTAGGTTCAAGATAATCAAACAGTCAACTCCCCTTTTTAGATACATCTTAAGTGAAGAAGAAGAAACAAGTTCTTCAGAAAATAAAATTCTACAAAGAATAAATTCTGATTTTCACGATGATGAAAATTCTAACATTGTCCAAGATGGAAGAGATTATATTGCTGCAGTTAATGGTTTATTTATTATTGATCATGACCGACCCAAAATAATACCTGTCAATCTCGATGGATCTGCCGAAGTTAGAGTCTCGGGAGATTCCATGTTTGTCTACTTAGATATTTATCCGTCAGTAGCTGAGAATCCAATTCCCACTTTAGAAGATATTGAAGATAAAATAAAGAAGTTAGGTGTTGTGACCCAAATTGATAGAGAATTAATAACTCAAAAACTTTCTGAGGTTAAAGCAAACAAAAGAAAATTTTTAGATTTATCTGTTACAAAGGGTAAAATGCCAATCAATGGGAAAGATGGAAGATTAGAAAATTGCACAAATAAAAAAGATAAATTTGAAAATCTAGATTTTAGTGAATTTCATAGAGTTAATCCGGTAATCTCTGTGAAAGATAGTGAAATAATTGCTATCATTCATCCTCCGACTGAAGGTGAAAGCGGATCAAATGTTTTTGGCAATCATGTAGAACAAACTCATGGGAAAGAATATCCATTTAATTTAGGAGCAAATACAAAGTATGCAGAGCAAGATCCAACAAAAATAATTGCAAAGATAGATGGATTTCTAAATCTATCAGATTCTTCAATCTCCATTTCAGATACTTTTACAGTTCATGGTGATATTGATTTTAAGTCAGGAAATATTATTAGCAAAGGCTCCCTTAAAGTATTGGGTAATGTAAATAATGAATTTACATTGAAGTTAACAAAAGATATTGAGATTGGCGGTTACGTTGGCGATGCAAAAGTTGAAGCAGGCCAGAATTTAATAATTCGTGGAGGATTTTTAGGCAAAGGTAAGGGAGTAATCAAAGCAGAAGGTGATATTAGCGTAAAGTTTGTTGAAAATCAAAAAGTATACACACGTGGTGATTTAGTTTTGGATAAAGAAGCATTAAATGCTCAGCTTTATGTTAGAAATAAAATACATACTAAAGGTTCAAAAGCAGTTATTGTTGGCGGGCATGCAATTGCCGGCGATAGTATTGAAGTTTATTCACTAGGAAGTTCAACCGAATATGAAACAATTGTTGAAGTTGGATTTGATTACAGAAAACGGGATTCAATCTTAGATAATAAAGAAACACAAATTAGACTAAGACAAACATTAGAAGAAGTAGATAAGAAAATCCTAGAGTTCGCACAAATGAAAAGATTTAATGATCAATTTAGAGAAAAAGTGCAAATTTTAGCTGACGAACATAAAAGATTGGTAACAGAGATTGAAAATCTTAAAGAAGAAAACTTAAAAATAACTAATGAAATTTATGTTCCTACTTCGTCTAAAATATCTATCGACGGACCAATTTATCCTGGTGTAAAGATTGGGATAAATGGAAGATTCTTTATTGTAAAAGAACCAATGCGCGCAAAGTCATTTTTCCTTTCTAAGGATAATGAAGTTATTGCTGTTTAATTATTCTTATTACTAAGTCTCTCTCAACAATTTAACAGTCGCTCCAGTGCAGACAAGATCATTTTTTTTTAACAACATCATAGTTCCAACTTACCCATTCAACTAAAACTTGTTTACTATTGTCATTGGCAATAAGCAGTATAGTTTTCTATTTCATAAAAAATATAAAGTTTTACTATACAAAAAATAAGGATGACATTTTGCCATCCTTAAAAGTAGTAATCTCAATTAGAATTGTGTGTTAACCTTTAGTAGCAAGTTTATTGCTCCCTCGAGGGTAAATTGTTAATCTCTGCCCTATTCTTATAGTGCTTCCTTTAATTCCATTCCAAGTCCTAATATCACTAGCTCTAACATGATATATTTCTGCGATGTGTCCTAGAGTTTCGCCTTTCTTCACAATATGAATTTTTGCATTAGTCTTATTTGCTTTCGCTATCGATGTCTTGCCTATTTTTAACTTTTGCCCCGGATGAATTATATTTGATGCTAAATTATTCCATGTTTTAATTTGGTTGATACTTACCTTATTCTTTATGGCAATCTTACCAATTGTATCACCACTTCTAACGCTGTAGTAAATGTTTTCACCTTCTGCAAAAGATGAATTATTATTAGGTGTATCAACTGTATTAGAATAAATTTTTAAATTTCGCCCCACATATATTCGGTTAGATTTTAACTTGTTCCATTTCCTTAAACTTGCAGTAGATACTTTAT
>CAYXXW010000143.1:0-7120 GCA_964469115.1 uncultured Melioribacteraceae bacterium | reverse complement strand
TCACCAATCTTCTTAAATTTAAATCCTGCTGACCTAGTAACTTCGTCAACAGTTAATGAATCACCAACTAAAAATGTCCAAGCATCACTCGGAAAATTTCTTTGAAGAGCTGTTAAATAATTTTCTTTTGTAATAGCTGCAATTTTTTCAGTTTCCTCATGATCAATACTAATCGTTAAAACCTCAAAATCCTTTCCCGGTGCAAGATCAACACGATCAACAACCCACGCAAGCTCTGTAAGTGTATTATTACAAATCCCAGGACATTCATAATAAACAAATGCTAAAAGAACTGGTTTATTGATCACACTATCAAGAGTAACTTTTTCTCCTTCTGAATTAGTGAATACTGCATCCATTGGTAAAAAGTCACCCAATTTTTCATCTATGCCAATCTCAATTTCATCATCCTGAGAAAGAAATGTACTGAATGATAAAAACAAGACAACAAATATGTATTTTACAATATTAATCTTGAACCTCTTTTTTATTACTTCAAAACAATCTGAAGCAATTAAAACATTTATATAATAATTAACCAATAGATGTACTTAAAAGTTTAAATAAACAATTTAACTCCTCTTTTGAAAGAAGAGTAACACTTGATTTAAATCCACTTTCAGAAGGGAAAGAAATTACACGGTTTACAAATTCCGATACAGTACTATTAGCAAAATCACGCTTAAAAATTGAAATAACCTTTTCTTTATTACTGCTGTATTTATTGAATAATTCAACCACATTTTTATTTGAATTAGCATTAATTTTTGTCAGTGTTTCATCGAAAAATGATTCATCAATGGATGCTTCAATAGCAATTTTTTCTTTTGCCATTTCCAAAGTAATTGTGCTTGGAGAAATAACTCCCTTTGACAATTCATAAGTTTTATCTAAAGCAGCAACTTCTTCTTGAGTAACTTGGGGATAGTCTGCAAAAGTTCTAATATAATGAATTATTGAAATTCTATCTTCAACCGGAATAAATTCATAAGCAACCATTGCCCCACCGGCAATTCCATTCTGCAACGTTTTGTAAAGATCTGCAAAGTTAACTCCATTTTTCCATCCTTCGAGCGAATGAAAATTTCTTGGAGGTGGATTTAATGCTGCTGCAGCAACTCCATTTCCCTTTCCATCTTCTCCGTGGCAAGATGCACAACTTGTGTTGTATAATTCCTTGCCTTTTGCTATCAATTCACTATTTGCATTTGAGATTATTCCTAAATCAATTGCAGGCATAATCCCACCCTTTTTCATTTCAACATTTATATTCACATCTAAAGAGTCTGTATAATTAGCCGGAACATTATTAAGCCCAGGTTTATCCATATGCTTTACAAAAAAGATTCCAACAATAACAAATAAAACTAGGTAGTAAGGAAATATCCAACCAAATAATCTTGACGGAGTCTTAGGCAATGCTAAAAAGTCTATTTCAGTTTCAATGTTTTTTTTATTATCCATAAATATTACCCGAGATTAGAGTCTAAAATCTAGTCCTCTTTTTAATTTTGGATCACCAATTGGTAAAAGGTTTACAGTTTTTGCTTTTAATGAAAACATTAAGAAGACAATACCAAATGCAAGAAGGAAAAATCCTAATTCTATCCATCCGATTGATACTCCATCTGGACTAAAAGTAGGCATAACTAAAAAGTACATATCCATAAAGTGAGCAACAAGTAACCAAATCGACATAAATTTTAATCTAGCACCATTTGTTTTCGAAGGTTGTGAAACCAGTGCAAAAAATGGTACAAAGAAATGAATTACAATAAATAAGAGCGAGAATATTAACCAACTTCCTTCCCATCTATTCAGAAACCAAAATGTCTCTTCAGGAAGATTTGCATACCAAATAAGCATAAACTGACTAAAAGCAATATATGCCCAAAAGTTTACAAATCCATAAAGTAATGCACCAAAACTATAATAATGATCCGATACAACATCTTTACCAAACATTCCTTTTTCATTTAGATAAACAATTAAAAATGTAATTATTGCTAAGGCACTAAGGAAAGTACCAGAAAAGTAGTAAACCCCAAAAATAGTGGAAAACCAATGAGGTTCTAAACTCATCATCCAATCAATTGAAGCAAAAGTAATAGTAATAGCAAAAAACGGAATAAAGATCGCACTATTTTTAACATTCTTTTTTGTTAAGGCTTGGTCCTTTGTCTGATCTTGTTTCTGTGAAGTCTTAGTAATAATAAAATAGAAAAGATACCAAATCACAAAATAGCCGATTATTCTTATTGTAAAGAATGTTTGATTAAGATAAGGTGATTTATGTGATAATATTTCATCATTTGCTACAACATCAAGATGCGTCCAATGATAGACATCATGCAAATTAAAGTAAATTGGTATAGCAACTATTGGAAGAATTAATAAAATAGAACCTAATATTTCAGCAACACGCCTAAAAGGTGTGCTCCATACTGCTCCGCCTATATATTCAATTGCAACTAAAAATAAAGAGCCTAGACCAATACTAGTCAAAAACATTAAAAGAATAATATTATTAAATGCACTTCTGGTAGAATCAGTAAAATAAGCTAAAATAACAAGAACAAGCCCAATTGCTGTTAAAACCATTCCAATCTTATTTATTATTGGAGGTAAATCTTTCTTAACATAATCTACATTATTATTTAAGGTTGAACTCATTATAAATCAGTCTCCTTAGCATTTAATGATCTTTGTAAAACTCTTAAATAATTTACTACTGCCCACCTTTCTTGTCGTGACAATTGTGAAGTGTATGAAGGCATAACATTCTGACCTTCAACAATTACATGATAAATTCTACCATCAGTCCATGTTCTTAATTTTTCAGAATGCAAACTAGGCGGATTTGGGAACTGTCCATTTAATCTGCTGTCTCCTTCACCCAAATAACCGTGACAAGGACTACAGTAAGTATTATATTTAGTTTTACCCAATTCAATATTTTCATCATTTGGAATAAGTGGATTCACCAATAGTTTACCAGCTTCATCCGGTTTATTCTTAAATTGATATGGAATAAAACCTCTAGCAACAGTACCTTCAATAGGATTCTGCATTCCAGCTCCATTTTCAAACATATTTGAGTTTTCCTGAACAATTACTTTATCTTGTTTAGCCATCCAGTCAAATGGTAAAATATAAAGTAATTTATTTAAATGGAGATAGGCAGAGACTGAAACAAAAATTCCAACTGCTAACAAAAAGCCAATAAATTTAGGATCGGCAATTGTTGGTTTATACGATATTTCTTCATTGTCAAAATAAATTGGTGCAACTGTACTTGCACCTAATTTGGTAAATAATTCCTTTATTTCATCAACGTTAAATTTAGGATCAACTGCTTCAATATAAATTCCATATTTATCTGAGGAAACATTTTTCATATATTCTGTATCATGAAGAGGATGTTTATTATTAGGAAGCTTAAAATAAAAGAACAATAATGCAGCAACAGTACTTAATGTTCCAATTAAAACAGTAATTTCAAAAGTAATTGGAATAAATGCTGGTAATGGGAAAAATGGTTTACCGCCAATTACAATGGGATAATCAATTCCCATCATCCAACCCATTGTTAACAAAGCCAAAGCTGCACCACCAAGACCGGCGAATAAAGTTACAAATCCTAATTTTGAAGCATTAAGTTTCATAGCTGTATCCATACCATGCACTGGATACGGAGTATTTACATCATATTTAGTATAACCTTTCTCAGCAACAGTCTTAGCTGCTTTAATAATTTGGTTAGGCGTATCAAATAAGGCACTATATGAAAACAATCTTTCACTCATCTTAATGATCCTCCCCATGTGTTGGTTGCGAACCATCTACTACCGCCTTCACTTCTGCAATTGAAATTACCGGTAATGATTTTGTAAACAAAAGGACCAGAGTAAAGAATAAACCAAAACTTCCTATCAACAAAGAGGCATCAGTTAAAGTCGGTTTAAAATATGCCCAACTGGAAGGTAAATAATCTCTAGACAATGAAGTTACCGTTATTACAAATCTTTCAAACCACATACCAACATTAACAAGAACAGCTAAAATAAACATAAGTGGTATTGATCTTCTAATTTTCTTAAACCAAAATAATTGAGGAAAGATAACATTACAAGAAAACATTATCCAATAAGCCCAGAAATAATCCCCAAAAGCTCTATTCATAAATGCAAAAACTTCTACTTGAACACCGCTATACCAAGCCATGAAAAATTCCATTGAATATGCATATCCAACTAACATCCCAGTTAGTAAAATAATTTTATTCATTTTCTCAAGTGTATCTAGTGTGATAATATGTTCATAATTGAAAATTTTTCTGATGAATATTAATACGTTCTGTACCATAGCAAAACCAGAAAAAACAGCTCCAGCTACAAAATATGGTGGAAATATTGTTGTATGCCAACCAGGTAGAATTGCAACAGCAAAATCAAAACTTACAATTGTATGAACCGACAACACAAGCGGAGTAGCAAAACCAGCTAAAATTAGATAAGTTAATTCATAATTTTGCCAGTGACGGTTAGAATGTCTCCAACCCAAACTTGTAATTGAATAGATTATTTTTTTAAGTTTATTTTTTGTTCTATCTCTGAGAGTAGCAAAATCCGGGATTAGACCAATGTACCAAAACACAAATGAAACTGCAAAATATGTGCTAACTGCGAACACATCCCAAAGAAGTGGTGATGTAAAATTTACCCATAAGGAATGCTGATTTGGATAAGGTAATAAGTAGATAGCAGCAAGCCATGGCCTACCAGTATGCATGATAGGAAAAATCATAGCTGTTATTACTGCAAAAATTGTCATTCCCTCTGCAAACCTTGCAATACCAGTTCTCCACTTTTGTCTGAATAAAAATAATATCGCAGAAATCAGTGTACCAGCGTGACCAATACCAATCCAGAATACAAAGTTTACGATTGGTAAGCCCCAGCCAACGGGATTATTATTACCCCACATACCCGTTCCATAGTATAATGATGCTGCTAATCCAAGTCCGCCAATTGTAAGCATTGTCAGAGTTACCATTAAAGCTAGGTAAAACTTTTTGTCCGGCTTAGAATCGAGTGGTTTAGAAATTATTTCATCAAGTGTCCGTAGAGACGGTCTTCCTTCTACAACCGACCTCTCTTGAGCGTAATCAACACTACTCACTATAAATCCTCCGTACGAGTATTTCTAATTTTCGCCAAATAGGTTACATTTGGTCTGATATTTAATTCTTCTAATACATGATAACTTAAATCATGTTCTCTATGTTTTGTTACAGTTGAGTTTTCATTGTTCGAGTCACCGAAAACAATAGCATTTGTTGGACATGCTGATTGGCAAGCTGTTGTTACTTCATCTGCTCTTATTTTACGTCCTTCTTTTATTGCGGTTTCTCTTACTTCCATGATATTTTGAATACAGAAAGTACATTTCTCAATCACACCACGAGAACGAACGGTAACTTCAGGATTATTTACTAAATAAGTTAATTCATTATCATAGTGTGCATCTTCAAAATGATCCCTGAAATTAAAGAAATTAAATCTTCTAACTTTATATGGACAGTTATTTGCACAGTACCTTGTTCCAACACAACGGTTATAAGCCATTTGGTTTAATCCGTCCGGACTATGATTTGTTGCGTTAACCGGACAAACATTTTCACAAGGTGCATTATCGCAATGCTGACAAAGCATAGGCTGAGTGCTAACAATTGGTTCTTCCGGTGTTCCGCTGTAATAACGATCAATCCTCATCCATTGCATTTCTCTACCCATAGCAACTTGGTCTTTACCAACAACAGGAACATTATTTTCAACATTACACGAGCTAATACATTCAGAGCAGCCTAAACATTTGTTTAGATCAATGCTCATTGCCCACTTTTCATTTTTGTATTCATGGGACTCAGTGATACTGAAAATATCATGTTTATGCTCATGCAAGAATTCTGGATTATTTTGATACTCTTCCAAAGTCCCTTCTTGAATAATTTTTCTAATTCTATGAAAATCCTTCACAAAATCATCATCAAGAGAATGATGTTCTTGAGTTGAAGCCAATTTATATACTTCCCCAGTCTTGGTAATTGAAGCATCACCAAATATATATTGGGAATTATTTTCTGAGCTTAAAAACAAATTAGCATTAAACCCAACATCATTTGCAACATCACCAGAATTTTCTCTTCCATAACCAAGTTCTACAACAATTGTATCTTCAGCCATACCAGGCTGAATAAGTACAGGTAATTCTACTTCATTGCCACTAACTTTAACAATAATTAAGTCATCGTTTTCTAGATTGTATTTTCCTGCTGTTGCGGGTGCAAGTGCCGCAAAATTATCCCAAGCTACTTTTGTAATGGGATGTGGTAATTCCTGAAGCCAGCCATTGTTAGCATATTTACCTGTTCCAATTGTGTAATTATTCTGCAACACAACCGTCAAACCGGTATTTGGCAAATTTGAGTTCTTTATTGATGCCTGTTTTAAGTTTGCAATTTCAAATTCTTTAGGTTTAATTTTTACTATGCCATCATGAAGTGCAGTTAACCAAAATGTTTCAAAACCTGCAGCAAAATTACCTTTATCATAAATATTTTTCTTAAAACTATCCTTAACGAATATTTGATATTCAGCTTCTTCAGAATTATTATTTATCCAATCCAGTAAAACAGTTTCTTTCTGTTGTGTATTCAATAAAGGAGAAATTACTGGCTGCTGGAGAGAAACATAACTATTTCTTGTTTGATGATATCCCCAAGATTCAAGAATGTTATTTAAAGGTAAAATAAATTGTGATACTGATGTAGTTTCATTTGGTGTCTCTGACAAAGATATTACTGTTTCAACATTCTTCAGAGCCTCTTTGTAACCGTAACTTGGAGCTAACTCATAAACGGGATTAGAATCAAAATGAATAATAGCCGAAACCATTCCACTATTCATATTGGAAACCAATTCTTTGAATTCTCCACTTGTTGAAATAGTATTGTCCACCAGATAAGCTTGTTCAAAATTGTATAAACTTGAATTTCCTAATAATTCATTTAGTAAATTAACCAGCATATGAGTTTCGGTCGGTAGAGTATTTCCGGCAT
>CAYXXW010000142.1:0-7202 GCA_964469115.1 uncultured Melioribacteraceae bacterium | reverse complement strand
GATACAACTGAAACCAGAGCAATATAAGCCATTCCAAGATAAATTTTAACCTGCTCAATATCCTGCAATTTTATCTTTTCTAAATAATTTGAAAAAACATTCTGTGAATTCTCCGCTATTATCTCTTCAAAAAATAATTCATTTGATTTAGTGTTTTGAGCTTGATAAGTTTTTGAGAGCATAAAACAATTCCCTTTTGATTTATGTTACAGAAACCAAAACTATGCCAGCAAATTGATTTATATTTTAACTAATAAAGGTGATCTGAATCAAAAAAAGAAAGGTTTTAGGGGAAAGTTGTTTCAAAAAGAGACATTTACAATTGGTTTATAGTAGAATTCATGTGAATATTAGCAAGCTTTGAATGCCATAATGCAATTTTTACGAGTAAAAAATACTGACTAGAAATTATAACAGACAAAAATAAAGTAGAGATTTTACAAAAAAAATGAAAAGTATGGAACAATAAATTAATGATATTTTTTATCATAAATATAGCATTTAGAATGATTTTGTATGAAATACTAGATTTTTATTTTGGTTATTTTAAGAGAGACATTTAAAGTTGCCAAAAAACTGCCTAAAAATCCGAAGAAAACTCCTAAAACAAACACAAGACCAATTAAATATTTAACATCAAAAGTAAAAATTCCAATGTTGTAAAATTTTGATGCTAGATTGATTGCAAAATAATAAATAGCCAAGCAAATACCAGATGCAATTATTCCCATAATAATTCCATTAAAATAAATAGGAATTTTAATCGTTCTCAATTTTGCACCAACAAGCTTCATTGTATCATATTGATTTACTCTTGAGGAGAGCAGTAATTTGTTATTTGAATAGACCAAATAAATTGAAAGGAAAACTAAAAAGATTGAGACTCCGTAGATAATTTTTTTCGAAGAATTAATATAGTTCAAAATCCTTAACGTTAGTGTATAATCATAAACAACATCTTCAACTCCGCTTGTTGTTTCTAATGTCTTTACAATTGGATCAATAGACTCTGTTGAGACACTATCAGAATGAAGCTTAACTTCGAATGAAGCTGGTAAAGGATTTGCTTCTAACACTGAGGTAAAATCTTGTCCAGTTTTCTGCTTCATTATTTTTAATGCTTCTCTCTTGCTTATAAGTTTGAAGGATTCTACATAAATATTATTCTTTAACTCACTCTGAATATTAGAATAATTCGATACTGAGTCATTAATAAATAGACTTATTCGAATATTCTCTTTTAACTTGTTGTTTATTGTTGAAGAAAAAACAACCAATCCCACCGAAAAAGTAACAAAAATTATAGCAATTGCAGTTGTTACAATAATTATTAGAGATCCTAATTTCGATCTGAATAATGAATTGAAAGTTTCTTTAAGGTAGTATAAAAACATATATTTTCTTTTTATTTATCTCTAAAATTACTAAAAATTTGATTCATCAATCCAAGTAATTATCTGCCACTTATTTTCAGATTTTAATTTTTCTAGTTGAAGATTTACTTTTCCGTCAACAAAAATAACATCTGTGGGATTAAAAGTAATTGTCAAATTAAAACTGCGCACTACGTTTGTTGAATCACTTGTTATTGCAACAATATTATTCCAAATTAAATCCAGTCGCTCTGAATTATTAAAAAGACCGTAAGTAACCCGCATTTCATCTTCCCTTCCCCACGCAACGTCAATTTCCCTATCATAATCTCTAAACGCAAAAGTAAATTCTTGACTCAGTAAATTGCCGTATATAGTTGTATCCTTAAAGGTATAAGCATATTGCAAATTTTGGAAAACACCTTCAATTGTGCTCTGATCGCTGATGAGTGAAGTTCCACTTCCAAGTTCATTATCAAGTTTTGGTGCAAAAGGATTTGTACAATTACTCGACAAAAATAGAATGGAAATGAAAAATAATATATTGAAAAATTTTAGCACATTTAACTTTCTAAAATAAATAAAATCGTCCTTTTAACTCACTCCAAGTTGGATTATCGCCGGTTTTGGTATCTGTCCATTCAGTTATTACCCATTGATTATTTGCATCCAAATTAACTTTGAAAAATACATTTCCTTCATAAGTTAATGAGGTGCTTTCATCAATTTCCGGTAATGAAATTGTATAATTATAATTTCTGCTCTCGCTATTGCCTTCAACTGAGTTTGAAAGAAGCTCAAGATTTAACTGAATATTTTTATTTTCTTCAACGGCATTTGTCAAATTTCTAAAATAAATTTCTTCTGCTTCCAAATCCCATTCGGTTAAAACATTATACTTAAATATAGCTTCTGACGAAGGTGTGAAAATGAATTGCAAACTTAAAAATGAGCTATCAACAAAACTACTTGTGTAATCTTTAACAATTTTTTCAGTGAAAGAATTTTTTAGATTTATGAATAGTTGATCTGGTGTTGTTGCAATTATATAACTTGATCGGTTTGTATCCGGATCTTCTGCATCACGAGTTTCCAGTAAATTGCATGCTACATGAGCAAATATAAGTATGAAATATAAAATTATTTTTGAAAGAAAATTATGCATCTCTCTGAGCTTTCATTATTGAAAAGATTTCCTAAATAATCACCATAAACTTTAAATACTTTGTAACCAATTGATTTGAATCTCTCTTCGAGCTGCTCAAAAGAATATAACTTAACCGACTCTATATATTCATTATTTTTGTTTTCTTCTTTTATAGAAATTCTTTTGATTACCCTATCATTTTCAATAAATCTATTTTCAATTATCTCTTTTTCGTTTACTTTTCTTTCCGATTCTTCAATTAAATTTTGCTCAACAAAATTTTTGTTGAAATAATCAAGAACGTAATAACCATTTTCGTTCATCATATTATAGGCATTTTGAGGAAAGATAAAGTTTTCATCATCAGATTCAAAATACCCAAAACTGGTGAATAAACTCAAAACCAAATCATATTTTTTATCGGTTGCAAAAGTTCTAATATCAGAATTCAAGAAATTAATTGTTAAATTTTGATTTTTAGATTGATCTATTCCTATCTCTAAAAGAGTTTTACTCAAATCAAACGCGGTAACATTAAATCCTCTTTTAGCCAACATAATTGCATGTCTTCCGGCACCGCAAGCTGCATCCAAAATTTTCGCATCCGGTTTTGGGTTTACGTTAGATAAAATTAAATTTACAAGTCTTTCAGTATCTTCCGAATTTCTATGTCTGTAAACATCAAGATAATCTTTTGATGAAAACCAATCTTTATACCATTCTTTAATCATTTAAATATCTATTCTATTCAATACTGCTCTGCCAATTGTCGCTTCATCCGTAAATTCAAGATCACCTCCAATTGGCAAACCACGGGCTAATCTGGTAATTTTTATTCCAATTGGTTTAAGGAGCTTTGCCAGATATAAACTTGTAGTTTCACCTTCCGTATCGGGATTAAGTGCCAAAATAATTTCTTTTACTCCATCATCCTTAAGTCGGTTAACAAGCTCCTTTATTTTAAGGTCTTCCACACCAACTCCGGCTAAAGGAGAAAGTACTCCGCCCAAAACATGATATCTGCCGTTGAATTCATTTGTGTTTTCAATTGCAATTACATCGCTGGCTTCCTCCACAACACAGATAAGGGATGAATCTCTTTTAGGATTAGTACAAACTCCACAAAGATCATTTGATGAAATATTAAAACATTGAGTACAAAATTTTATATTATCCTTCAATTCAGTCAGCGCATTTATAAGAGCTTCTAAATCTTGCTTTTCTTCTTTCACTAAATGTAGAGCTAACCGTTGTGCACTTTTCTTACCAATTGATGGAAGTTTGCTTAATTCTTCAATTACAACTCTGAGTGGTTCTGCAATTTCCAATTAAAATCCCGGGATATTCATTCCCGGAGGAATCATTCCTTTTGTGATATTGCCAAGTTCCTCTTCAGCCATTTTCCCAGCTTCCTGCAGTGATTTATTAACTGCGGCGACAATTAGGTCTTCCATCATTTCTTTGTCACCAGATTTTGCAATTTCTTCATCTATTTCTAATGAAACAATTTCTTTTGATCCATTACAAGTTGCTTTCACCATTCCACCGCCGCTTTCTGCAGTTACAGTTTTATTTGCAAGCTCCTCTTGTGTTTTTTGCATATCAGCTTGCATTTTCTGAATTTGCTTCATCATTCCGGCCATATCGCCTTTCATTTTTCCTCCAATATATTATGATATTTACTATTTATCTAAAAATTAAATTTAATGAATTTATTATAATTATATGTTAATTTTGTTAATTGAGAAAATTTCAAAATAGGTTTTAATTTATGTTAACCAAATATGGTTATTCAACAATTGCAATTTTTGCATCTATCTCTTTTCTGCTTATCGCAATCTCACTTTTTGTTCAAAATAGTTACGGGAAATATTCATTAATTGCTGCCGGAATATTAATATTAGCATTCACTCTTAACTTTTTCAGAGACCCGGATAGAACAATTCCAAATAAAGATAATGTGATTGTTTCTCCGGCTGATGGCAAAGTTTTAATAGTTAAAGATGTTGTTGAAAAAAGATTTCTAGATGAAGAAGCAATTCAAGTCTCAATTTTTATGTCACCGTTAAACGTTCATGTTAATAGAATCCCAATAGACGGAAAAGTAGATTACCTTAAGTATATTGAAGGTGAATACTTGGTTGCTTATCATGATAAAGCAGATGAACGTAATGAGAGATCAGAAATTGGTATTACTTCAAAATTTGGCAAAGTTTTTTTCACTCAAGTTGCAGGCATGGTAGCAAGAAGAATTATCTACGATCTAAATTTAGGTGATTCAGTTATAATGGGAAAAAGATTCGGAATGATCAGATTCGGTAGTCGTGCTGATGTTATTGTGCCCAAAAAATGGAATTTAAAGGTTAAAGAAGGTGATATCGCTAAAGCGGGTGAAACTATCCTTTTTGAGATGAACTAATTTATGAAAAAATCGTACATTCCCAATACAATAACTGCATTCAGTTTATTGAGTGGATTTCTGGCGCTTATTTTTACAAGTGAACAGAACTTTCAGCTTGCAGCAGTAATGATTTTTGCAGCCTCAATTTTTGATTTGATTGATGGAATTGTTGCACGCCTCTTAAAAACCACAAGTCAGTTTGGCGTCGAGTTAGATTCGTTAGCTGATATTGTTAGTTTTGGGGTGGCACCGGCTTTCTTAATTTACAGCTTTCAATTTCATAAATTAGGTATAATTGGAATAGTTCTTAGCTGCCTGCTATTAATTTTTGGTGCACTCAGATTAGCAAGATTCAATTCGCAGATTGTAGATATTGAAACTAAAGGTGACTTTAAAGGTCTCCCTATTCCTTTATCCGCAATAACAGTAGCACTTTTTGTTTATTATCTTTATAATAAAAACATTGAGCCATCGTATTCCGCATCAATCCCTTTGGTTCTAATTCTTTCTTTTGCTATGATAAGTAACATTAAATATTCTGCTTTTCCCAAACTAAATAGAACAACCTTAAGAGGTAAACCAATTTACTTAGTTTTAACAATTATTGGTTTAGTACTTACATTTTTAACCGATGGGACAGCATTATTTTATATAATTTTGGCCATTGTGTTATTCGGAATAGTAAGACATATATTGAAAAAGATAATTTCAAATAAAGAAAGCTAAATTGATAACAATTACAAACAACATTGAGTGATATTTTGTATAAAGCAACAGTAATAATAAAAACTAGAAAAGATATTTTGGATCCCCAAGGTAAAGCAGCTGAAAAAGGCGCAAAATTACTTGGTTTTTCTAATGTATCGGGAACAAGAATTGGCAAACATGTTGAGTTTTTCATAAATACCAATAATAAGGAAGAAGCTGAAAAAGAAGTTATTGAGTATTCCGAAAAACTATTGAGCAATCCAATAATGGAAGATTTTGAATATAAATTGGAAGAAGTTGCCGATGCCTAAATTTGGAATAGTTGAATTTCCCGGTTCAAATTGCGATCATGATGCATATTATGCTCTAAAGAAAATACTTGGCTATGATGCTGAATTTCTTTGGCATAAAGAAAATGACCTAAAAAATAGTGATGTAATAGTATTGCCTGGCGGATTTTCTTACGGAGATTATTTACGTACCGGAGCCATTGCAAGATTTTCACCAATAATGGACTCAGTAATATCATTTGCTAAAAAGGGCGGAATTGTAATTGGAATCTGTAACGGATTTCAAGTTTTACTGGAAGCCGGATTATTGCCAGGAATTATGGTGAAAAATGAATCCCTTAAATTTGTCTGTAAAGATGTTTATCTTAAAGTAGTAAATAAAGAAAGTACGTTTACCAATTTAATTGATAAAGAAATAATTAAGATTCCAATTGCTCATGGTGAAGGTAATTATTTTGCGGATGATAAAACTCTTGATCAGTTGAGAGAAAATAAACAAATTATATTTGAGTATGTAAATTCCAAGGGTTTCTCTGATGAGAGATCAAATCCTAATGGATCTAAACTAAACATTGCAGGAATTACAAATAAAGAAGGAAATGTACTAGGAATGATGCCCCATCCTGAAAGAGCATGTGAATCAATACTGAATAATACGGATGGACAACTAGTATTTAAATCAATAGTCAATAAACTTTAATTATAGAGGGTATTATGTTCGGAAGCTTAGGTGCAACTGAAATAATTTTAATAATTGTCGCAATAGTTCTCCTTTTTGGAGCTAAAAAAATTCCCGAACTCGCTCAAGGTATTGGTAAAGGAATGAAGGAATTTAAAAAAGCCGTTAAAGAAGTTGAAGAAGATATAACTGAAATTAAAGACGATGTTAAATCTGATCAAAAAAAATAGAGGTCTTTTCCCCTTTTGATTATATATAAAAATTTTTCAGAAAAAACAGAATTACTAAAAAACGGCAGTCTTTCTTTAACTGAGAATGTGAAACATTTCTTGGATGAAATTGAAGCAAATAAAGATATCAATGCATTCAATTTTGTGTTTAATGATTGTGTTAATATAGCTCAAAAAGTTGAAGAAAAAATCAAGAACGGTACAGCCGGTAAACTTGCCGGAATGGTAATTGCTATTAAGGATGTTTTATCAATAAAAGATAAGCCGTTAACTTGCTCTTCAAAAATATTGGAGAATTTCACTTCACTTTACACCGCTAGAGCAGTACAAAATTTAATTGATGAGGATGCAATTATCATTGGCAAAACAAATTG